>JAKORL010000178.1 GCA_029777855.1 Pseudomonadota bacterium | reverse complement strand
ATTACTGGCAGTTTTGCGCAATTTTATGGTGGTACATCATTGTTAATCTTGGTAGGTGTTGTGCTTGATACTTTACAACAAGTAGAAAGCCACTTACTCATGAGACATTATGATGGATTATTGAAATCAGGTCGTATTAAAGGTCGCACAGGCTCTATTGCTGCGTATTGATAAAATGATCTATTTAAAAACAGCAGAGGAAATTGAGTTGTTGCGAGAAAGCAACCTTTTGGTTAGTAAAACTTTGGCAGAGCTAGCAAAACTAGTTAAACCTGGCGTAACAACAGCTCAGCTGGATAAAATTGCAGAAGAATTTATTCGAGATAACGGAGCAATACCTGCGTTCAAAGGATATGGAGGTTTTCCAGCTTCAATTTGTACGTCGGTAAATGATCAAGTGGTACACGGTATCCCATCTGACAAAGTAATTTTGAAAGATGGTGATATTGTTTCCATTGATTGTGGAACTTTTAAGAACGGTTTTGTTGGCGATTCTGCTTATACGTTTTGCGTAGGAGAAGTCAGCGCCGAGATAAAAAATCTCTTAGAAACCACTAAAAATTCCTTGTTCAAAGGTATAGAACAAGCCATAGAAGGTAATCGTATCGGAGATATAGGGTATGCAGTTCAAAATCACTGCGAAGCTCAAGGATACGGTGTGGTACGTGAAATGGTGGGTCATGGTGTGGGTCGTAAGATGCACGAATCTCCAGAGGTTCCTAACTATGGTCGCCGTGGATCAGGTCCATTATTAAAAACAGGCATGACTATTTGCATTGAGCCTATGATTAATTTAGGTCGTAAAGAGTTACGCTTCGAACGTGATGGTTGGACCACTCGCACTATCGATGGAAAATGTTCTGCACATTTTGAACATGCAGTAGCAATTAAAAAAGGGAAAGCAGATATTCTTTCCGATTTTGGAATTATAGAAAACGTATTAAGTAATCTGAATTAAATTTATGGCAAAACAGTCAGCAATAGAACAAGACGGTACGATAGTGGAAGCATTGTCGAACGCTATGTTCCGCGTTGAATTGGAAAATGGGCATGAAATTACAGCTCATATCTCTGGCAAAATGCGTATGCACTACATTCGTATTCTTCCTGGTGATAGAGTAAAAGTTGAAATGTCGCCTTACGACCTGACAAAGGGTCGTATATCGTTTCGATATAAATAAATTTTCATAAAAATTATATCACATGAAAGTAAGAGCATCTATTAAAAAGCGCAATGACGATT
>JAKORL010000177.1 GCA_029777855.1 Pseudomonadota bacterium | reverse complement strand
TATATTTTGGTATTTGGATTATTTTCTTTCGCTTTATATATCTCAATACTATCCTGTTGCGACAAAATGCCTCGCGCTGGAGAATCAGACTCACTCAAACTAACATATTGAAAATTACTCCCTAGAATCGGAGCGATAACTCTGGATGGAACACCCAATTCACCCATACAATGACCAACTATTCTATGTGATTTCGCCGCTTCCTTTAAAAAATGCAGCATCCGCAAAACATCGACACTACTATTTGCCATGGTTACTATTTTATAAACTGCACAATCAGAACGTATCATCTGAGCTAAAATAGCAGTTAATTCTTGAGGCGTACGCTCAAAATCATGGTAAGAACGAATTATTTTGACGGCAGGATATCTGGAATGAAATTCCTCAATAAAATCATCGCTGATAGTATATTCAAAATCAATATAATCAGGATTCGCCAACCCCAATTGCATTAAAACACTTAATCGCTTATCTTCAGCCTCACCGAATTGGCCGCCTTGGTGTTTAGGTCGTAAAGTAAAAATGACGGGCTTATTAATCTTATCTCGGATTAACTTAACATCGTCCAGATCAATAGACAAAAATTTATCAAACCCCACCTCAATAATGTCACAATCGCCTCGAACGTCTTTCAGCTTATGAATGACATCTTTTATATTTTTTTCAGAGATAACTGCAACTAACATCATTTACCCCACAAACTCTTGCATTAAATAATTCAATCCCTGATCTAGCATCGATTCTTCTATACTGATTGTAAATTGGGAATCTGGCGCATATGTCTCACCTATGCGTTTCAAAGTAACAAACATCGGCATTTTATTTCGTGATTTTTTATCAAGAATAATCGCCCTTTTAATATCTTCTAAAGCTATATTAGAAAGTATTTTCAAGGGCATACTAAAACGATCCATAATATTTCTTATTCTTTGAAACTCCACACTACTCAGAAGCCCTAATTTCACCGACATATAAGCCTCTACCAACATCCCAACAGCCACAGCATAACCATGAGAGATAGAATAATCAGTAACCAGCTCCAATGCATGTCCGATAGTATGCCCAAAATTGCAGATAGCTCTAATACCTGATTCTCTTTCATCCTGTTTCACAATTGTTGTTTTAATCAAACAACTCTTTTCTATTGTTTTTTTAAGAAGGTGTGAATCACGATTCATTAACCCATCAGCATTGCTAGATAAGTATTCGAAAAATTCGTTGTCGAATATTAACGCATGCTTAATAACCTCTGAAAATCCGCTTAGATATTCTGGTTCTGACAAAGAATTAAGTGTACTGATATCTAAAATAATAGCTTTGGGTTGTGAAAATACGCCTACTAAATTTTTACCATAAGGAGTATTAACCCCCGTTTTGCCACCCAACGAAGCGTCGACCATCGCCATTAAAGTAGTAGGCATATAAATAACAGGTATTCCTCTACAATAGGTCGCAGCAACATATCCAGCCAAATCTGTAATGACACCGCCCCCTAATGCAATAAGACATGTGTCACGCCCCAAACCTAATTCAAATAATTGATCCTGAACGAAAGTTGCCATCTCACGCGTTTTAGAAATTTCTCCAGGAGCAATGGAAATAAGATGAGCATGAATATTGTTTTTCTGAAGGTATTCCATTAATTTTGATGCGTATAATAATCGTACATTGTCATCTGTAATGATGACATGGTGATTAGACTCTTTCAAACCAAGATCTATTAAATGTGGGCTATTTAATAAATCATCATTAATAAATATTGGGCAAGGTTTTTCAGTGCCGTGCAAATCAATAGGTATCGACATCTTAAATTTTGCTTCCTTTATTCATTAACAGCGCATCCACTAAAACTAAGGCGCACATTGCTTCAACAATAGGAACAGCGCGTATTGCAACGCACGGATCGTGCCGAGAACCTTCCGGCAGTACAAATTTTTGCTCAACACCCTCTGCATCAATTGTATTTTGTGGCTTTTTAATACTCGACGTAGGTTTAAAAGCGACTCTTCCTATAAGTGGCATGCCAGTAGAAATTCCTGCGAGTGTTCCACCCGCATGATTAGTGCTCGTTATTGTTTCGCCTGCAGAAAACTCATCATTATGCTCAGATCCACGCATATGCGCCGAATGAAAGCCTTCTCCAAGCTCAACACCTTTACTCGCCGGCAAAGACATCATCGCTTTCGCTAAATTAGCCTCAAGTTTTTCATAAATTGGATCGCCTAATCCTACAGGCATATTCAGCACAATAAATTCCACAATGCCACCTAATGAATCTCCTTCATTTTTGGCTATCTCAATAGCATTCATCATATTTTTTTCAGCAACAGTATCAGGACAAAAAATAGGACTATTCTGTGACGCAAGTTTTAAATTATCAGTAGTCAATGGATTTAATTCTAACTTTTGATCACCAATACTTTTCATGTAGGATATCACTTGTATATTGTGTTCTTGTAATATCTTCGAAGCAACTGCACCAGCAGCCACTCTACAAGCTGTTTCACGAGCAGAGGCTCTCCCACCACCTCGATGATCAAAACAACCATATTTTTCTATGTATGTGTAATTTGCATGACCAGGGCGCAATAAATGCTTTATCGGCTCATATTTACTCGAATCAGCATCTTTATTCATAATAATGATCGAAATAGGGGCCCCCGTTGTTTTTCCTTCAAAAACGCCAGAATAAATTTCAGCTTTATCCGGCTCTTTACGTGGTGAAGTATACTGATTATTTCCAGGCGCCCTAAGTGCTAAAGCGGTATTTATATCTGTCTCGTCAAGCTGTACACCTGCAGGACAGCCATCGATCACAACGCCCACTGCTTTACCATGAGACTCACCCCATGTTGTTATCCTAAAAATGTTTCCAAAAGAATTACTGGCCATAATCACACCTATATTGGTTTAGCAATCCCACACACTGCGCTATTGTTTTACCTGAAATATCTAAAATTACATCAGCAGATAATTCGTAGAGCTCCTTCCTACTATTAATATATTGCTGAAAATCTTCTTCAACACACGCTTCCCTAATAAATTTTGGCAATGTGTCTTGCTGCATCATGCGCTCGTATAAAATAGAAGAATCGACCTTTAAATACACTATTTTTGCTATGGATTTCAACTGCCGTACATTATCAGGATCTATCAAAACACCTCCACCTGTGGCAATAATAGCATTCTCATTACAACATAATGATTTAACCACTTCTTTCTCAAGCTCTCTAAATTTTTCTTCGCCCAAAAGCTGAAAGACCTCCCTAGCCGTGTATTCCACATTCTTCTGTAAAAATATTTCTTCACAAATTTTTCTATCTGTATCAACGAATAGAACATCATACTTTTTTGAATATGCTTCACCTACTGTGGTTTTACCACATCCCTGATATCCACATAGCGCTAATATCATGATTCTATCTCTATACTGCATCCCAGCATATTCATATGCATCAAAAAATCAGGGTAGCTTTTATTCACACACTCAATGTCTGAAATGACAGACGCCCCCTCAGCTCCTAATGCCGCAACAGCACAAGACATAGCAATGCGATGATCCAGATGTGAAACACAGGGGGCACCACGCATATTACTACCGTGTACAATTAGGCTATCTTCTGTTTCAGTAATATCAGCTCCCATTTTTTTCAATTCGCTTGTAATGGTCGATAACCGATCACTTTCTTTTTTACGAGCAATGTACGCATTGGTTAATTTCGTCGTTCCTTCAGCATAACATCCAGCAACAGCTAAAATAGTGACAGCATCGATATAATCATTAACATCAAAATCACACCCTCGAAGCCTTCCAGAAGGTTGCACAATAATTTGATTATGATTGAATTCTATTTTTGCGCCCATCTTACGAAGCGCATCGATTATTTTCTTATCACCTTGGGCATCATGCATATCAACATTATACACAGTAATTTCAGACCCTGTTATGAGTGCTGCCACAATAGGATAAGCCACAGAACTAAAATCACCAGGTACCGTATATTCAAAACCAGAAATTGTAGTATTTCCAGTCACTGTATAATGCTCAAAATTGTCATTCGTATAATGAATACCGAATCGATCAAGCCAACTCAAGGTTAAATTTACCCAAGGTTTTTCACCTGGATTCTTTACTAAAATGTCTGTTGTCCCCGATAAAAAAACAGCCGCCATTAATATGGCTGAAACAGGCTGAGAATCAGCCCCATCTAAAATCGTTGAACCCCCGCTAATGGGACCCTTAATGATAATAGGTGCATGATCATCATTTTTTGTGCTGTAACATTCAGCACCTAAATTAATCAAACCATCCATTAGCGGTCTTACCGGGCGGTTAAAGCGTACTGAATGATCTCCTGTGAGAACTGTGTAACCATCAATTAGCGACGCAATAGCACCAATAAAACGAAGCACCTGACCAGAATTCCCCGCATCAATAATATCATCAGGAATTTTCGGCTTACCCGAAACTCCCGATATTTCCAAAACATTTCCTGTCTGAATGATTTTGGCGCCTAACTTACTACAGGCTTTTATCATGGCATCCACATCAGGTGATGCAAGGACATTGCGAATTACGCTCATGCCACTGGCCATGGTAGCGAATAAAATGGCTCGCATTGTTTGAGATTTCGAAGGCGAAGCTGTAATGCTTCCTGAAAGCACACTGGGCATAATTTTATAACGTTTCATAGGCGCTGATCCTCATTGACCAAGAAGATTAAATCATTTATTGCAGCAAGCAGCAATTCCATCTCACATGATCAATGACACCAACTTTTCTGGCATTCCTATAAAGGGAGAATGATCCGATGGAAGACTGACAGTCTCGCCTTGAGTTCGTTCGGCCATCCAAAGTTGGTCAGGCAATGTAATGGCCCTGTCCTGGTCACAGAAAATGTAAAGACTCATGATGTCAGAGTAACTAAAATTTTCACATTTAACTGGAGTAGCCAAGGGAGCTAAGGGTTCTGGCTTGATCAAACTCATTGCCCAGCTCATATCCTCAGGTGAGGCACAATGATACAGTAATTCAGGCAGCCGATTCGTTGTTAGAATAATATTTACATTTTTTTTATCAACCTCGAGCTCTGTTGATAATCCCGTAACACAAAATTTTTTAGACAGAGATAACAATGAATCACCTGAAAAGGGGACATAAGCTGCAACATAAATTAGTTTTTTAAATTGACCAGGATATGTAGCGGCTAACTGTGTCATGATAATCCCTGCAAAACTATGCCCAACTAAAACAGGGCTTTCGTCACACTTCGGAACATAACTCATGATACAATCAAGGTAATCTATTAATTTTACATCAGCATGTAATTTAGTATTTTCGCCATGCCCTGGTAGATCAGGGGCAAAAACTTGATGACCTTGAGCACGTAAAAAAGGGGCCATCTTATTCCAAGACCAACTTCCGTGCCAAGCACCATGAATTAAAATATAACTTGCCATACCCACGATTTCCTTTAATGATGCTATCCAAATATCAATAATAATTCATTTAAATGTTGTTTACCTAAAGATGTGGTTTCAATTTTATTATCGGCAACTTTCAATAAACCTTTTTCTTGTGCTTTAACGAGTAAATGATCAATCTCGCCCATAGAAATCCCTGTTCTTTCGCTCATTAATTTCAACTCAATAGATTCATATAATCGCAACGCATTTAACATAAACTCCACAATTAAATCATTTTTATTGAGCACCTGCTTACCTTGGATAAAATCAACGCTGCTATCTAAATAGGCTTTAGGATGACGCGTTTTCCATAGTCGTGTGACATCTCTTGTTTTAAAATCAGTTATCTTTGCATGCGCGCCAGCACCAATTCCTAAATAATCTCCAAACTCCCAATAATTTCGATTGTGTCTACATTGAAAATCAGGTTCACTATACGCAGAAATCTCATATTGCATATAACCATTTTCAGCTAAAAACGCTTGCCCAGACTCTTGCATAGTCCAAATTTCTTCGTCAACAGGCAACAATGGCGGCCGATGATGAAAAACGGTGTTAGGCTCGATAGTTAATTGATACCACGACAAATGCTTGGGCTGATGTTGAATTGCACGAGCAATATCCGACAAAGCCTCTTCATGGGTTTGTTCTGGCAATCCAAACATTAAGTCGATGTTGAAATTATCAAAGCCAGAGGCTCTTGCAGAATGAATTGCACGTTCGGCAGTCGCACTATCATGAATACGACCCAAACGCTTTAAATGACCATCATTAAAAGTTTGAACACCTATCGATAAGCGATTCACTCCTGCTTGGCGAAATCCCACAAACCTTCCCTGCTCCACCGCACCTGGATTGGCCTCCATCGTGATTTCAATTCCAGGAACCCAAGGAATGAGGCGTTCTACTCCATTCAACAAACGCTCAATGACTGCTGGAGAAAACAAGCTTGGCGTACCCCCGCCAATGAAAATCGATGACAACCCCCGCCCTTGGACGTGCGGAAGATCCTGGGATAGATCCTGTAAAAGCGCCTCCACATAGGGATTCTCAGGCAAATCTTGCTTCAATTCATGCGAGTTAAAGTCACAATACGGGCATTTGCGAACACACCAGGGCAAATGGATGTACAGAGCTAGGGGAATATTTTCTTTAGACGTCATACCGATTCTCGTTAATATTTAGCAATTTTTGAAGCCAAAATAGTGGCTTCAAAGGCGTTGATTTCATCAAAAGTAGCAAAAGATTGATTATTACACCCATTAATGGTATAAATCAATGACAAATTTTATGGTAATAATGATTAATGACTAAAGACTATACACAACAACTTGATAATCTTTTAACGGACAACCTATGTGAAAAGATACTTAATCAAGTCATACAAATCACGATTGCAAGCATTGGGCCCGAAGTGACATGGGATCATTTCGAACATCACTTATTATCCTATATTAATGCTGATGCAGAAATATTTGAAAACTTACAGGCTGAACTTTTGACTGCCTTCGAAAAATCAGAAACATCTCTTGTAATTCTCGATAATAACCTCGTTAAATTAACCTTTAATAATCCACAAACAGCGCGTGCTTTTTATGAATTTACACAGCATATTTTTCCGATCATAAAATCTGAATATCCTAAACTTAACAACAATGAAATACTCTTGACAGAAGATCAATTATTTTTCTGTCGACGTGGCGCAAAACTCAAAACAGGCGAATTACCTTCTGATTTTTTAGACGATTACTTTTTAAAAACCTTAAGAGCTGATCAATATGACTTTAGTGATAAGTTTCTCAAAGGCCTTATTCCACAGACAAATGGGACTCGGCATCTTCAAAATTTAAGACCAGCAGGCAGACTACCATATACTATCGCAGGCGATGGTACCGTTATTTCAAGAATAACAAGAGTCAGTGCAGATAATTCACACAAAGAGGGCTTTACTCAAATTCAATCGTGCACACTATTGGATCATAAAGCACTTACCCCAGCTTTTGGGTTTGATAAAGAAAGAAATCCTAAACTTTATGGCTTGGTCACACATCGCAATGATTTAATGATCAGTCGTTTATTACTTAAGGACGGAGGAACAGTATATCGTCCTTTTGAAGCAGAAGGAACGCAACCCGGTGAACGTAAGGCTTCCAATTTGAAAGACCCAGCTAAACCACAATTATTTCACCCAAAGGAATACGAAAAATTTAAATCCGAAAACATAAAAGCAAGAAGAAAGAAACAATATACTAATGAAATACTTGCAAGATTACGATTCAATATTTATAGAGGCATGGTATGTATCTGCGCAGACAATCACGAGGCCAGACTACTAGCCCACGATTTCTCAGAAGAGATTCTTGAGCATTATGCTGAATATGCTAAGGGTAAAGGAATTCAACTGAATCCTAAATTCAAGATTCCCATCCTCTTTTATGTAAAAAAGCCCGACCTCAGTTACTCTACTAGTTTTATTAATAGAATCACAGGTGATGAGGCATTACACAGAATTTTCAAACTCACTCATAAAATGCGCCGAGATGATATAAAAAGATCTCAAGCCATTAATGCGTTTTCCTTCAATAGGCAACAACAGTATCAAAGAAACAATTACGAATTTCTTCTCGGACTAGAAAGATTAACACCTGAACTATTACTCGAAGCCACTGAAAATAACATCCCCTTAGCTGCAGACATGATGGAACAAGGCTATACTCGCATGTTATTACGATTACTCAGACCATCGAGAAAACGTACAGCTCCTTTCACACAAGAAAAACCCTCATTAACTGAAATTGTATTCAATGCAATTATAGACAAAGAAAATATTATAGTGTTCGAAAAAATAATCCCCCAACTGTTCATTGCTGAAGAGTTTTTAGTGGCTAAAAAACTAGCTGACCACGCAAAAGTAAAGTTAGAAGATCTTAAATACGAAGATATCTCATTGACTGACTACGTTTTAACGAGAGGAAATCCTCGGCAAGTTTATCAAATGGGTCTTGATGATATGCTTATCAAGGCCGCCTATCGCAATTATTGGGTGACCATAAGACTATGCCTTAAAGAATTTGATAACATCAGCAACAATACCATAGATACACTATTTTCAAGAGCCTGCCACGGGAGGTATTTGGCTTTTAACGAACCAGATATCGTTTTTCTGCTCAAAAAGAGAAATGTTAGCAACCATATTATTGAAAAAGAAATTAATTTGGCTCTTATTACAAATAAGTGGGATCTCATGGAATTATTAATTAATAATTATAATGAGAATAATAATAAAATTGATTTAGGAAGGTTATTATTTTTAACGGTTCAAAAAAAACAACCCAAAATCGCCGCTATAATTTTAACGAAAAATCCTACAAACAGATGGCGACGGTATAGCGGGCAGAATTATCTTCTCAATTCGACAGTACTATATGCTATTGAACATGAATTCAATGACCTCCTACCTCAACTAATCGATTTTGAGAAGACCTATCAAGACGAATATTCAGATGCACGACGAGGTCTTGCTATAGACTTAGCTCATGCTAAAAAGAACACGACAGCCATTGCCAATTTTAGTAAAAATGCATTCTCGGATGAATTCATTCTTCTTAGCGATAACAGTCTAAGTATTTGTTTCTATGTTTTCGAAGCATTTTTTGCAAATCAGCCTGAAATTGCAGAATATCGATTAAGAAGCCTCTTGAAGCAATGTGATCTCTCAATGAATAATTGTAAAAACATCATTCAGACATTGATGTTATTTCATGAGTTCTTCCAACCAGCCCTTAGACATTTCATAGTTTTTATCGAATACCACAGGGTATCTCAAGTTGGTGAAGAAACCTTCATGGAACTTATCTACATACAAGCCTTCTTTGATTGCCTAGCAACATTAGGCCTTAGATACAATGATGTTTTTTTGACAAGAACCCTACAAAATATATTACATCTCAACTTCAATGTTAAAAAAGAAGAAATCGAGGAAATGATCATAGAATCTTCTCTTAAACTAATATCTTCAGCAAACATTGAAACAATACTATTACTTTTTAAAACCTCAGACTTTCCGATTACATGGAAAGACTGTATTTTTGAGAACCTCACTAAAGCAACAACATCAAATCGATCAAAACACGACTATAATGAACATTCAGCTTTATTACTCTATCTTATTCTTACAATTCAAAAAATGAGACCTGACTTCACATTAAAAAAAGACCACTTACAAACTGCTTTCAAACATGCCGTAGCGACCAGCAACACAACACTGACTCACTATCTTATTTCCGAAACAAACCTAACCGAATTATTGAATGAAGACTTATCGACTATAGCTTTTGTTTACTCTGGCACGAGATACTTCAGTTATCTTATGAGAAATTATAGTTTTACCTTTCACCAAAAGGATTTTTCTGCACATGAAGAAGGTATAATGCGTAACCATTCAGGATTTTTATCCTATTGGAAAGCCATTGTGTTGTTACAAGAGCTCACAAAAACTCAATACAGAAATAAATTTGCACACTGGGATTACTTTTTTCTATGGTCATACTGCTCCTCAACTGAGGTATGGGACCATCAAGAAGCAGCCTCGCACAAATTATTTGCAGTTATTCTAAATCACAACATAATCAAACACTTCTCTTTGATAACCTTAACCATGGTCTTACTGTATCGCTTCAGAGACGTTTCACTTAACGCCTGGCCGAATCTACAGGCTATTTTACTGAATGAATATATCAAGCCTTGTGTAAATTACCATAGTACAGAAATTCTAGGAGAAAAGAAAGAACCACTAGATTCAAACAAAAATCTACTTGATACACTGAACAATTATTTTGATGGCACTGAAAAAATCCCTGATGCAGACAGGACTAATCAGACATATCAAATCGTGTTAAGCCTATTAAGCCAGGGAACAACTCAATCATGGGGAGCCTATTTTTTTCGGAGATCAATGTATTCTGGATTTTCTAATGGTCTCTATAATTACTTAAAAAAGATTGATAATCTTCTCAGTCAGCATCTAACCGTACCCTTAAAACATGATTCAGAAGATGCAGAAGAACTGCATAGAACTATTGACGATATCTACTCAAACCAAAAAATAGGCCTACGATGAAGAGAGCATATAATAATGATTGAAATAATCGAACATTGGAGTAATTGCCTGAGCTCTCAGGAAGATGTTCGCTCTTCTAAAACCAACACAATTATTACAGACAATTTAAGAAATCTTGCTATCCAAACAATTCCTTTCATCGGATCACAAGTAATCGCAAACGGAGAAACTGTGGCATTAGATTGGGGGCATTTTGAGGACTTTGTACTATCTAGGTTAGAGCTTGATGACCCATTAAATGACTTTATGCACCCTCATATTCTAACCGCCCTATTTCAATATTCAGAGCATGAAACAAAAAACTCAAAACATGTAAAAATTACATTTAAAAGCGCTCAACACGCTTTAGCTTCACTTCATTTTTTACACCACATATTACCCATCACATACCCAAATTATCCCTCACTTAACGATCAGACACTAGCAGTCAACCTGGATCAGCATTTTTTCATGATCAGAATGATGCTGCTGGGCAAAAATGGATTAACAGCAAGTTTCACCAAGAATTTCTATCTTAAAACGCTACGCGCCGATTCAGTCGATTTCAGCAGCTCTTTTTTAACGACTCTTTTCAACACTGACGAGGGAAAAAGAGCCTTTCAAAATTTAAGACCTAAAAACCGAAGCGCCTATATCATTCGAGCAGATGGACAGATCATTTCAAGACTCGATAAAAAACAAAATCATGCCGAGAGTAAAAAAGGCTTCACACAGATACAATCGGTAACCTTCATCGACGATATGCACTTAAGCTCTGCTTTTGGCTTTAGTCGTAGAGATAAATTATATGGACTCATGACTCACCACGACGATTTAATGATACAGCAGTTTTTGAAATATGATGCTGGGACAGTTACCAGACCTTTTGAAACTAATGACCTTGGCTCAGCGCATCAACAAGCAATACGAGTCAAGAGATTTTCAAGCCTTAAAATCCGATTCGATCTCAATCAGCGAGACGAATTCGAAAAAGCCAACATGACTGCAAGGATCATGGATTCACACACTAACGAAGTTTTAGCCCGATTAAGATTCAACCCCCACAAAAGTTTTGTAAGTATTTGTGCCAATACTTTCAACTCTAGACTACTGGCTTTTGATTTTGCTGAAGAACTGTTAGAAAATTTTACTGCCTCAATGTTAGAAAAAGGTCAGGTTGTTAATCCGAATTTCAGACTACCTATTGTCATATACCTAAAACCTGATCCCTCAAAAAAACCACTTTACAAGAAAGTCCTTCCTATTCTTGAAGGACATGAATTATCGCTATACTCTAAAAAAATGCGCCAACAAGATGTCGAACAATGCCACATTATATACAGAGATAAAGCTCATCGCCATGAATGCTATAAAAAACACGATTTTGAATTTCTCTTGGGGCTCGAAGAGCTCATTCCAGAAATTTTCTTTGATAAAACAGATGGAGCCCCACTGGCACTTTTTATGTTAAATTCAGGCTATGCTCGAATGCTGATACGTCTTTTAAGACCAGCCCGACTTAAAAAAATGCTCTCTACAGACCCTAACATATTGAATGTTATTTTTGATAAGTTACTACAACAAGGACTGATTGCTAAAAATAATGTCATAATTTCTGAACTTATTAGAATAGAAGCCTTTGAGCTTGCCAAGAAACTCATTGACGCAACAAATTCAAATGTAATGGGTTTAAAATACCGTGAAGCGAAGCTGACACATTATCTGGTGGAAAACGGGAGCCCACGCCAAATAAACTTTGTAGGACTTCAATATCTTCTTCTAACCGCAGCGAACTACAACTATTGGATCACAGTGAGGCTTTGCCTTAAAGAGATTAAACAAATAGACCAATCGACTCTAAATGAGCTTCTAACAAAAGCGAGTAAACAAAAACAACATAGCGAAATAGCCCTATTATTGAAACTAGGCGCAGGAAACGATATCAATGTAAATTCTGCAATTTTCGATGCAAATCTGCAAAAACCCATTGACTGGACTTCAATAGAATTATTTTTGAAACTGTATAAATCCCCTGAAAACATCCCTGAATTTAGCCGCTCACTGATTTTAGCTCTACGTCACAAAAAATTTAAACTGACTCGTGATTTACTCAAGATCGCCAAATCTCAAAGCTGGAGAGTATTCGGTAGAGAAAAATTTCAATTTCAATCGTCTTTATTTTATGTCGTTAAGTTCAGCCTTAATGATCTCCTCGAGCAAGCATACGAACATGAATCAAGTCATCAGGACGAAGAATCAGTAACGCGACTAAGACTGGCCTTTGATTTAGCAAAAACTCAAAATAATACTCCCGCCATCGAATTCCTCCAGACTAAAATAGACTCACACGCTTCAATAGACTTTAGTGATGCAGTAACAGGCGTATGTAGATTAGTTTTTGAGGCCTATATTTTAGAAGAAAAGGAACTGGCCGAATGGCGTCTTTTCCATTATGGGCAAACATTCGACGTTCTACCCCGAGATTGTAACAATGTCGTAGATGGATTAAATATCATTATACCAGCCTATGGAAAAGTAATACCTACCATCTGCAAGAAAAAGCCATACACCTATCCTTTCACCTTAATTGCAAATATTTATCTGTATTACCTCAATTACCCTCTATATAAATCCCTTGAAAAAATCGTGATCTCTTTTTTTGAACCAGACAATAATTACTCAGAATCAGAGATCTCTCGGAAGTTACTTGAAGAATTTCCTCTTGAGCATATCCAGTCTCTAAAAGATATAATCAAAGATTCCACTCGTTTAAATACCTGGATTAAAAATCTAACTATAAAACTAGCACAGACATTTCCTCAAGAATATAATAAATCCAAAACAGATCG
Organism: Pseudomonadota bacterium; assembly: GCA_029777855.1. Taxonomy (GTDB): domain Bacteria; phylum Pseudomonadota; class Gammaproteobacteria; order JAIEPX01; family JAIEPX01; genus JAIEPX01. The sequence goes on along the minus strand of JAKORL010000177.1, from coordinate 26,048 downwards.
AGAGAAAGAAAAAATAAGGACGCAAGCCTATATTGAACTTGCCCTTTACATACTGGATATTATCACAATAGATAGCACACATTATGATTCAATAATCTCTATATTTACCACCGTGTTTGAGTTAAAACACAGTAATGCAATCCATTCTATTTTTTCAAAGCCACTATTAATTCAAGAAATAGGCGGTGATTTTCTTAATGCCATGATTAAAAAACCACTTCAATCAATTCACTTCGGCCTTGATGAATTTAATAACTATTTGACCAAATACTCTTTTTCTGTAAAGAAAGAACATATTCTACTGGCAATAAAAGAAAAACAATATTGGAAGATTGCACCATTAGTCGATGCAATGAATAATGATGAATTTGATAACCCCTCGAATTTTTGGGCTTTCTTAGAGCTTTGGATTACCATTAAGTTTATAATATTAGGCAACCCCAATGATTGTTCTGATATTCTCACAAGAAGACTAGGCCCCATCCTCAATGGACACTATACACTGATATACAGCATGATCATGATCGAAGACACTTTCAAAGATTACAGTGGCCCATGGTCCTTTAGTTCTCTGACCCGATGGAATATTTATAATCCATTCAGAACAATTGCAGACAATGTCAAAACTAAACATCGTACTTGTGATTCCATCGATAATAACTATTGGCGCATGCAAAAAAAGATACTCACAATTCTAAACAACTATTTTTCTCATACAACAGATTTTGATACCCCACCCAATCAACAAATTTTACTCTCCACTTACAACAATTTACTTTACCTTTTAACCAGCACAATGCCTACATACTCCTTTGATTTTTTTAGGCTCGGAAAAACCAGGGAGCTTACTTCAGTGCTCAATAAGCTATTATCAACAGCCAATCAACTATTTTATACTCCTGAAGACATTGATAATCACCAATCTAAGACGGTACCAGACCCCGCGGACATCGTGTTTTACCTTTGATTTTAATGGAAAGCATTGAATTTACCGATACATTATGGTATAAATAAACATTACAATATAGAGCTAATATGATGGCTAAAGATTACACATTAGAACTTGATGAGTCCTTAAAAGGCAGTTCATGCGAAGAAACGCTAAATCGCCTCATCCAGATCACCATTGCTAGGATAGGTCCTGAAGTGACATGGGACCACTTCGAAGGCTATTTAGGATCTAAAATTTCTGACGACCATGAAATTTTCGACAATTTACATGCGTCTATTTATACGCTGTTTCAACAATCTGAAACTTCCGAAACACCCCTAGAAAACCATTTACATAAGTTGAGCTTCAACGATGCTCAAACTGCGCAAGCATTTTTTACTTTCACCCAACATACCTTTCCTATCATTCATTCAGAATACCCTAAAATCAATAATAACGAGATACTCCTAACCGATGACCAACTCTTTTTCTGTAGACTAGGAGCCAAACTACATACCGGTGATTTGCACTCCGAAATTTTGGCTGATTACTTTCTAAAAACTCTGCGTGCTGATCAAGAGGACTACAGCGATAAATTTATTAAAGGAATCATTCCAACTTCAGATGGCACTCGACGCCTACAAAATCTACGTCCTAAAGAAAGGGAAGCTTACACCATCATGGGAGATGGATCCGTTCGATCTAGAGCAACTCACGCCGCAGTAGAAAAGGCTACTGATACTACTTTTACTCAAAATCAATCTTGTACCTATCTAGGATCTGATGCAACGACACCGCCTTTCGGATTTGATAAAAATCGAGAAGCAAAACTCTACGGAATTCTCACACACAGAAAGGACGTAAGACTTAACCGTTTATTGATCAATGATGGCGGGACGATTGCTAGACCCTTCGATGCAGATTCTGAACACGAGGCAACAAACAAAGCAAAAACCCTAAGAAACCAGTATAATGAAATTCTTTATTCACCAGAAGAATTTGTAACTTTCCTTTCTAAAAATAGTGAAATAAGAAAACGCCAAGAAAATACTAATGAAGTACTCGCCAGATTACGATTTAATCTTTTTAGAAATATGATTTGCGTCTGTGCAGATAGCCTAGAAGCTCGACTTCTAGCAAAAGATTTTGCAGAAGAAATTCTGGAAGCCTATACTCAATATGCAAAAAGCCAAGGCATCCAACTTAATCCAAAGTTTAAAATACCCATTATTTTTTACATAAAAAATAGAAATATTGGAGAACTGAATAAAGTACCAAGACATCGTATTTATCTCTATACGAGGTTAATGCAAAATCAAGATAGGAAAACTGCCACACAAATTTATGTTAATAAACACACAAGAAATGCATGCATCGATAAGGGTAATTTTGAGTTTTTACTAGGCCTGGATAAGATCACGGCTAAAATGCTCGTTGATTCAAATCACAGCATCAACAATATGGCATTAGCAATGCATATTATGGTCTCCGGCTCCATTCGCATGCTATTACGAATACTCAGACCATCGCGAAGACTGAGCGAGCATGATCCACTCGAACAGAGCGCCTTGAAAACAACCGTCTTCCATACACTTGTCAATAATAGAAAATACCATATGATTCTAAACGGTTCAATCTTGCAAGGCCTTATTCGTGCAGAAGCTTTTGATATAGCAACAAAAATAATGAACACAACGAATAGAAAATTGGATGTATCAAACGCTATTGATTGTATTAAGGAAATTAATCCAAGGCATATTAATTATTTCGGTCTTGAAAACACTCTAAGATTGGCTGGGGAAAAAAATTTATGGGTAGTTGTACGTCTCTGCTTAAAAGAATATCCTAACATCAGTCAAGAAACTATAGATTACCTTTTCGTCCTAGCATGCAATAAGAAAGATAAGACTAGCAAACCAGATATAGTGTTTTTACTCAAAAAGAAAAAAGTGAGTATAACCACAATTAAAATAGCGCTTTCTAACGCTTTAAAAAAATATGACTATAACCTATTTGAAATTATCCTAACTAACCACGAAGATTTCAAAAATTCTTACAAATCATCACTCAATGATATCATAGTTGATAATACACCACCCTTTTCTGCTATGGGAATTGACAAAACACTAAGATCGGCTGCTGATCAAGGACACTGGGTCACCGTACGTTTTTGCCTAAATCTATACAGTAACATCAGCCCTGAAACTATAGACCATATCTTTACCGCAGCCTGCAAAAGAAAAGAAGCTGAAAATGATTCAGATATCATATTCTTATTGAAACAGAAGAAGGTTAGTGCCAAAGCCATAAAAAAAGCATTAGATGAAGCGTTAATGTACTCAAACAACTATCTCTTAGAGGTTATTATCAACCACGTTGAAGACTATTTTTTACTACTAGCAGATCTTACTGATTCACAATCTAAAGCTGCCTCAATGATTTTGCGATTAGGGACACAAGCCCACCCAAGACCACATTTAAACATACAATATGCATTAACGTCGACTTTATTCTATGGAATTCGATTTGGGCTTCATAATTTACTTCCAGAACTTCTTGCACATGAAAGCAAACATCCCGATCAATATTCTGAAGCCCGGTACTGGCTAGCAGTCGATTTAGCACAAGCTCATAGCAACAAGACAGCTCTTCATCATTTACACAGAGGTGAGGATACTCCCATACCTATAGCCCCTTACAATTTTACTCTAAGTCGATGCTATAGTATTTTTGAAGCCATGTTCGCAAATCAACCTGAAGTGGCGCAATTCAGGCTTTTAATGGGTGATACAACAACCACAGCTCGCGCTCTAGAGGCGTACTCAGATGAATTTGAATCCGCCCTATCACACTTTAATAAATTAGTGTCTGAGGAAGAAGATATCTATCTGAATGCATTTTTTGGATGCCTTCTCGATTTATCTCTACCAGGCAAGAATATTTCTCTAATCAGACAATTACAAGAATTGTTTAATAAAAAATACAATATCGTTGATGAAAAAATAGAAAATATAATAATAGCCTTGTCTTTGTCAAAAATCTCAGAGAGCAATATCGACAACATTCTCACATTAATTCATTCCTCGAAATCATTTATTCTTTGGAAGCGTGAAATAATATCAATAACATTCGAAGCAACTCCTCTTAAATACTACAAAAAAATTGATTTTTTATTGACCCTCCTTTACGAATTAGTTGAAAAAGATCTGTATTCTGCATTAAAAGAACACACAGAAATACACTACGAATCCGACACTAAAGGAATGATAGATAAATGGCTACACTATCAATTAGAAAGAGTTGCAAGGCAGAGTAATTGGCATTTAACTCAACTCCTGCTTTCGGAGATCAAAACCATCGATTCTGATACATTTGACTCAGTTTTATCAATTGCTAGAAAACAAGGGTTGGAGTTTGAGAAATCCACGTTTTCACGATTAAAAAATCTTCTCCACGGTAATCTCCAATTTTTTATCAATAAAAAAGTCGAGGAATCAGCAAAAAATAAAAATTGGGATGCTGTAAGATTTTATCTTTCAGAATGTGATGAGACACATGAAGAGACATTGAATAAAGTATTGTCATCAAACATTGATCCTGTCCTAGAAAACGAAATTATATTACACTGGAAACCAAAAGCTTTTATAAAAGCAATTAATCAAGAATTGTGGAGCGCCTCAAGAGAAGAACCACCACAATGGAATACAATATCATCTTATTTGTCTTCTCTCGAATATCCAGAAAACTATTCTGAATTCGGGTTCGCTCTACTAGTTGCAATCCGTAGTAGAGAAATTGGATTAGCACGAAAATTATTTTCTGTCGTTAAATCGCACAAATGGCGAAAAAACGATCGTGAACATCTATTGCAATCAACTTTACTCTACGTCGTGAAACACAGAATACATGAAATACTAGAGCTTTCCTTCCAGCATGAGATAATCGATTATAATGACAGCGCTAAACAGCGATTAAGACTTGCTCTGGATCTCGCTAAATTGCTAAAAAACAAACCGGCCATAACATACTTAGAATCTAGAGTCGATCCAAACCCTCTATTAGACTCCACAGATCCTCTTAAAAGTGTTTGTTTATTAGTCTTCGAGGCCTATTTTATAGGTGAGAAAGAATTGGCTGAATGGCGATTATTTCATTATGGTCGTCAATTCGGACTTATTTCGGCCAACTGTAACAATATACCAGCAGGATTAACTATCCTGTTAAATGCCTATGGAAATGCTTTACCTCATCTCCCTTATTCATTGAAGATGGAACCCTTTAGATGCATTGAGAACATATTTTTATACTATGGCAATGCTACTCCTTGTATCATAATGCGAGAAAAAACATTTTCTTCGATAAAAACCTGTTCCTGCTGCGTTGAAAAACAGATTGCATTTAACCTATTACTCGCAGAGCCCGTAGGAAATAGACCAGCCTTGACAGAATTTATTAAACATTCTAATCACTTAGACGTTTGGTTACTTACACTGACATCAAAAGAGCTTTTTAAGGCTATCCTTGAAAGCAAAAAAGTCAATGAACTAGAGCTAATGATCGCTCTACTAGAAATGAGCGTCTTAGTACTTAAACAAATCAATCTCAACAAGAAAAAGTATTTGAGTGACTATCTCTCCACTAATTCGATATCAAGCGCAGTTGACTCATTAATAGAATTCAATCAATCAACACAGTTGTATAGCGGTTCGCAATTTGATTTTTTTAATTCTAAAAAACTAAAGCAAATACCAATTTTGCTCGAACAGGTTAAAAAAACGCACCAATTGATCATACAACCTGAGCCAGACAACACGCCTTTGCACGATAAAACAATCGAACCAGATTCCGACTCTATTGAGCCCCAGAAAACCCTCTGAATTAACGTGAAATCATTTATTTAAACACACAAATATGGTATAAATCGTCAGTAAAAATGTGAGCAATCCATGGCTAAAGACTATACACTTCGACTTGATGAGACTATACAGGGCAGCATAGACCAAGACACCCTCAATCAACTCATCCGGATTACAATCGCCCACATTGGACCCGAAGTAACCTGGGATCACTTCGATTCCTATCTAGCCTCAAAAATTTTAGAAGATGATGAAATTTTTGATAATTTGCATGCGCTCATATTTGGACATTTTCAAGACATGGAAAAATCCGAGGAAATTCTTAAGCCGAACTTACTCAAACTAACATTTAAAAATACTCAATCCGCCCGAGCTTTTTATGATTTTACTCAACATACTTTTCCTATTATTGGCGGCGATTTTCCCAAGTTAAACGATAAAGAAGTCTTTTTAACAGAGGAACAACAATTTTTTTGTCTACGCACGCTAAAATTCAAAACGGGTGAACTACCTTCTGATTTTCTAGCCGATTACTCTGTTAAGACTCTTCGCGGAGATAGACATGATTTCAGCGAAAAATTTATCAAAGGGTTAATTCCGGGACCAAGCAACACTCGAAGGTTGCAGAACTTACGCCCCAGCAATCGTTCTATTTTAACGATTGAAGGAGATGGGACAGTTACTTCGAGAATAGACAGAGCTGCTTCTATCAATTCAAAAAAAGAAGGTTTTACTCAAATACAATCGTGCACTCTCTTAGACCCTCAAGCACTAACACCCGTTTTTGGATTTGATAAAAATAGAAATCCAAAACTATATGGAATACTAACACATAAAGAAGATATTAAGCTTGTCAAACTATTAATTGAAGATTACGGAACAATTGGAAGACCATTTGATTGCAATACAGAAAAAGATGCAAAAGAACAATCGATGGCATTAAGAAATAGTCACTTCCAACGATTATATGCGCCAGATGAAATTGAAATCTTCAAAACACGTAAAACCAGCCAATTGCACTTGAATGATACTACAAATGAGGTATTAGCGAGAAAACGCCTCAATCTTTACAGAACGATGATATGCATCTGTGCAGACAATCTCGAAGCACGACTATTGGCTGATGACTTTTCCAAAGAAATTCTACTATACTATGCAGAACACGCCAAAGCCAATGGATTGAAACTCAATCCTAAATTCAAAATACCCATTTTATTTTATCTAAAAAATACCAAGTGGGTCTATACAAAAAGATGGTTCAATATGTTCATAGAGAACCCATTACATTCCATTTTTATGTACACTCGATTAATGAGAAAAGAAGACTCTATCCGATGCCGTGAAATAAACGACAACAGGCAATTAAAGTCGATGAAAGTTGCGAGTAACGAATTTGAGTACCTTTTGGGATTGGGGAAAATACATCTCGATAGCTTACTTGAACCAATTGCAGCTGAAATGCCTCTGTCTCTCTTCATGATGAAAAGAGGCTACATTCGTATGCTCCTAAGATTACTCAGAGCACTTGATAAAATAGAAGTTGAAACACTATTTGATTTCCTACTATCAAAGGGTTTTATCGAAAAAAATGACACAATAATTTCTTCTCTCATCATGGAAGAAGCCTTCGAATTGGCCACAAAATTCATACTTGCAACAGAATCAAAAATAGATGATCTCAAAATAGAAATAGATTCAAATGGTAGAAATAATAACCAATCATTAAGTTCTTATATTATAGAAAAAGGAAACCCTAGACATTTTAATTATTTAGGACTTGAAAAAACCCTCAAAAAAGCAGCAGAAAAAAAATATTGGGTCTCCGTAAGACTTTGCCTCAAAGAATTTCAAACTATCAGCGAAGAAACAGTAAATTTTCTGTTTGCTACCGCATGCAACCATCATGACGATAGCACATACCCTGAAATTGTTTTTCTCTTTAAAAGATACACTATCAAGCCAACCAATGTTAAAGAAGAATTTCAAAAAGCAATGACAAAACAAAAATGGAACCTCATCCAGCTTTTGATTACTCACTACGACAACCCCCAGGAATTGGGATTAGGAAACATTCTTATTGAAGCTTTAAAATTTAAACAAAAAGATGTAGCATTAACAATATTAAAAAAAGGCTTAGACTCGGGGTGGCGATATACCTATGGTCAAAACAACCTCTTAATTTCTTTGTTATTTTATTGCATTAAAAACCACCTCAATGAGCTTCTTCCCCAATTACATGAGTTTGAAAATTTAGAATCAGACGGCTATTCTGACTCTCGTTATTGGTTAACTGTCGATCTAGCACGACTACATAAGAATGCTCAAGGCATAGAGCACCTTGAATGTGAGAATAGAATTCGAAGCCCCATAGTTCCTAACCACATCAAATTAAGCCTTTGTTTCAGTGTATTCGAAGCGTTATTTGCTAACCAACACGCCATTGCGGAATATAGATTAAATCTAAAAAAAAATGATAACTTCATATCAGTTATGCATCAATTTTCAGAGGTATTCGAAGAAACACTCACACTTTTCAATTTTTTCCTCTACAGACCTGAATCCGACCTAACCTATATTAATGCTTTTATTGAATCCTTAGTAGATTTAACACTGAAGCATAAAGATATTTCCTTATTGAGAAACTTACAGGCACTAATGAGCAATAAATTCAACATTTGTAATTCTAAAACAGAAAGAGCAATCGTGAGCACCTGCTTAAATAAAATATCACCAAATAATATCGAAATCATTCAAACACTGATTAAGACCACAACCTATATCGATATCTGGAAAAAACAATTACTGCAAAAAAAAGACAATAAAGACTTACATTACTCAACTGAATACTTTGAAATCGCTGCCCCTATACTCATGCTTCTACTTACGATAAGAAACTGCGATGACTCATTCATTTTAGATGATGACACTATTAAAGATTTATTTGAATACTCCGTTATTACGTCAAATACATTTTTATCAGAAATTATCATTAAAGACTTAATAACATCTTCTACACTGCAAGAAGCATTAGTTTCAAAAGCAATACAGTCCTCAGACTCACGCTATCTTGATTATTTGTTCAATAATTACGACTTAACAATAAAATATAGTCATTTGTCATCAAATTCTGAAATATTTACATGTTTAAAATCTCTCATTATTCTTAAAGAATTACAGAAGAAAAAATATCAAAATACTTTTTCAGATTGGGATTACTTCAAGTTATGGCAATGCGCAACCTCCTATGATGCATGGTACGGAAGAACGCACAAAGAAGGCCAAAAACTCTTCTTAAATCTATTAACACCGAGGGTCATAAGGCACTTTGCTTTAATAATTTTACTAACGCTCTACAGAAGTCGATTCAAAGAAGTCTATCTCAAAAGTTTTTGGCCTAATCTGCATGCTATCCTAAATCATGAGCGAATACGAAATAGAATAAACGTCAGTGCACAATATGATATGGCTATAGAATTCTTCCAAGAACCCTCAGAACATCACCTCCCATTACTTGATGCGCTGAATGGCTACTTTGATGGAACGGATAATATACCTGACGAAACCACAGCCAACTCGACGTATCAAGAGGTTCTGAGAATTTTGGAAGGTGCCGTACCAATTAAGACTCATTTGCCTTTTTTCTCCCAGGCTAGTCGCGGTGCTTTTAACACCGAAACATATTATTATATAAAAGAGATTGACGACCTTCTGAAGAGAAATCAAGAGCAGCCTTACGCATATAGCTCTATAGATGACGATTTAATTAAGGGATGGTTAGATGAAATCTATACCCAACAAAATATTAATGTATATTGATACTCATAATGGCGAGACTTGATCATGGCAAGCATAAAAAAACTTTGGAATGATACTCTGAATTTGGCTGATAATGAATTATCAGTGATAACCATTGCTCAGAAAATCCTAAATGCACTAGTTGAAAAAACAGCGCCCTTGATTGGAACCGAAGTGCTTGTTGATGACGAGCTCATTAAATTAGATTGGCAGCATCTTGAAAACTATATCAAATCTAGAATCAACGCACATGATCCGCTCCATGATTTCTTATTCACGCATATCCTGCTGACACTCTATAAAAACATCAGAAATCATAAAAATTACCAAGATTATTCTATTCTCTTTTTCGACAACACTCAATCTGCAATGGCATTTCAAAACTTTGTTAATCTTATTGTACCTTATAGAAACCCTGAATATCCAAAATCAAAAGATAAACTAGTCTATATTAGCTCAGACCAAAATCATCTTATCAACAGAACTGCCATGTTAAGAAAAGATGAACTTTCTGTTGAATTTTTTAAAGATTGTTATCTAAAAACACTACGATCAGATACATTTGACTTCACAAAAACATTTTTGATAACTCTTTTTAATACTAATCTCGAAAATAGAGCTCTTCAAAATTTAAGGCCAACCAATCGGGGTGCATACATCATACATCCAGGGGGTACTGTTCAACAAAGACATGAACGTAAACCAAAGCTTGGAATGAATAAAAATGGCTTCACGCAAATTCAATCCGTAACCTTCATTGATGATTGGCTTCTAAGTCCCGCATTCGGACACTCAAACAGAGAAACTCTCTATGGAATAGTGACTCATCAAGACGATTTAAGAGTTAGTCGGCTACTCAAAAGTGATAGGGGTACAATAACCAGGCCTTTTGAGACCAATAACGAACCGGTATTCGACTTAGACCTTGCTGCCTCATTCCATAATAAACGCGAAGGCCATTATAGTGATGCGCAACTCTCTGAATTTAAACGTTCAGTCGCTACCGAAGGTCCCGAAAACTTAAAAACGAACGAAGTGTTAGCTAGAATAAGATTCAACCCACATAAAAGTTTTGCAGCAATATGCAATGACAATTTGAATTCGAGACTTTTGGCAGATGATTTCTCTCAAGAACTCTTAGAATGTTTAGAGATAACCCTCAGCAACACCGGTCTTACACTTAACAGCAATTTTAAGCTTCCTATCGTTTTTTATAGGAAGCCGCCTGAAAAAACAGGATCATTCTTTGACAGATTTCATGACTCAATTAAACAGCATAAGCTATCTTTATACACATCTGATATGCGACTTAGAGACATACAGCACTGCAATGAAATATTCAGTGATAAAACAAAAAGACACGAACACTATAAAAAATTTAATTTCGATTTTCTTCTAGGACTACAAACATTAAACATAGAAATCTTCTTAGAAGAAATTGATAATGTTCCGCTCGCAATATTCATATCAAAGCACGGTTATGCCCGTGTTCTAACGCGCCTTTTGAGACCTTCAAGACTTACAAGACTGACCGACACTGATCCAAACTTACTTATTAACCTGTTTAATTGTCTTCTTGATTCAAATCATATTAAACAAAATGATTCTGTTATTTCAGAATTAATTGGAATTGAAGCGTTTGATTTGGCTGATATGCTTATTACAAGAACAAACTCTGATAGAAAGCAATTAAAATTTAGAACTCTCAAACTAGTCGACTATCTAGCAGAAAGAGGTAACCCACGTCAACTCATGTTCATGGGGCTCAATGAAATGCTATACAACGCTGCAGCAAAAAAACGCTGGGTTACAGTACGACTTTGTCTAAAAGAAATTAAAGAAATAGATAAAAATATACTTGAAGGCCTATTTCTAGAGGCATGCAAACAAGATCAACATAGTGAGATTATACTACTCAATAAGATGGCACAACTTAATGACATCCTAATAAATGAAGTATTCATACTCAAAGCAAACGACAAAAAACTAAACATTAAAACGATTAAACTACTTTTAAAACTATATAAAGATCATGAAAAATATCCTGAATTAGGACGAGTACTTTTATCTGCACTACGCCGTCAAGAATGGGAACTAGCTCGAGATCTGTTCAAGATTGTTAAAAATCAACGATGGCGAAATGGTGATTCCGGCAAAGTAATTTTACAATCAACCTTATTTTACGCCATTAAACACTCTTTCGATGACATGCTTGAAGACTCTTTAAAACACGAAAATAGTTTTAATGACGCACTTTCTGAGAGTCGCTTAATGCTTGCGTTCGATCTCGCGAAACAAAAAAACAATACTAGAGCTATTGCATTATTGGCTGACCATGTATGCTCTAACACTTTCATTGACCTTACCGATCCGATTAAAAGTGTTTGTATTTTAGTATTTGAAGCCTATATTATAGGTGAAAAGGGATTAGCAGAATGGCGACTATTTCATTACGGTCGTGAAATCAACATCATACCACAAGATAGCGATAAAAAATTTACTTACGGTTTCAAAATACTCCTGACTGCCTTTGAAAGAGCATTACCTTATCTTCCTTTCGACTCACCTGCACAGGCTCATAAATTGGCAGCAAAATTATTAACCTATTACAGAAGCCCTGATTTATATCAATCAACAAGAGCACTCATTAATTCCAAACTAAAACCAGCCGACTTATCTACCGAAAAAAAGATCGTCTCTATACTCATCGATGCCCTCAACCCAACAGGCTCACTAGGAATTCTTCTTCCTAAACATCTAAAAGCAGTCATCTCACAATCTGATCACCTACCCATTTGGCTGGAACTATTAGGCGAAAAATTGATGAATATTTCCATAAAGAGTCTTCATGAAAGACTTAGGCATTTTACTGAACAAGGCAGTTTAAAAGGGGACGATACAACTCAAGAAATAGAAGAACTCTTAGACATAGGTATTTTCATACTTCACGAAATAAACACTAAAATATCTACCCATCTTGATGAAGATATTTTATTATTAATGGAAGTTAAACTTGGGGTTATCGGCTTATTTTCTTTTGCCTTTAACAAACAAAATGATAAATTAGTGCAAGCAATTTTGTCTACGCCTTTCATAATCGAAAAAATATATGATGACTTATTGGATGTCATGATTGGAGAAGTCCGAGGAAAGAAAATAGCTAATATTACAAAAGCAGACGAAGACTACTTCTGTCGAACCCTGACTCGCTATCCATTTAAAGCGAACAGCGCCCACCTCAAAAGTGCTCTTGTACTTAATCATCCGTGGCAAATTATTCCTTTGATAAGAGCATTGGATGATAAAGACATCCGTTATCCAAATAACTTTTGGCAATATTATGAACTTTGGAGAAAACTAAAATTAAGCATGCTTGTCCGCCCAAAAGACCAATCCGACACACTTGCATTCAAGCTTGGCCCTACACGTACCCGACATTATACCTTGCTTCACCTAATTATTGCTCATTGTAAAATTTTTGAAAGCTTCATTTTATCTTCATCATTCGATCATTTAATCAAGCTATATAGTAACGAAGCAACTGCAAAAATACTTAATGATTCCACTACCCAACTTAAAGAAATTAGTGATTTATTACCAATCTTTAAACCAGTACTACAACTTCTAAACGACTATTTATCTAATCTATCGACACTTGAAACACTTCCCGATGAACAATCAGTACTTAATGTCTACAAAAACCTTATAACTCTGTTTGATAGCATGGTCGCTCCGTCTTCACCTCACTTTTTTAAGAAAAAAGATGAACAGAGGATAATCTCAGAATTCCGATATCTACTACTCGAAACCGACCAAATCTTTAATCCAGCCCCCATCAAAGACGCCCCAAAACCTCAATCGAAACCTGATCCTTCTGATATCGTATTCTACTTATGATTCTTAAAATCAATATAGGTATCTTGCATACAAGCTTACTTTCAAATGCAAAAAGGACGAGGCTGATGACACCAATCAAACTCTCTTATAAAACATTCAAACAACATATGTCCAATAGCCCACCCCCTCTAAAACCCCAGATAAATATTGAAATATATATTAAAATATGATATAAACGGTAAAAGCTGCAGGTAAATCATGAATATCGACTATACAGAACAACTGAATGAGGCCACAAAGGCCATTATAGACCAAGATGTCCTTGAAACACTCATTCTATTAACGATCGCCAATATAGGCCCAGATGTGTCCTGGGATGGCCTAGAAGCAGACCTCTCTGCCAAGATACCAGCGGACGACCAGCTTTTAGATAACCTACACGCCTCTGTTTTTACCCTCTTTCAACGGGCTGAAACATCTCAAGCCCCCTTCGAAAATACCCTGCACAAACTGACCTTCACCGACGCACAGACTGCACAAGCCTTCTACGCTTTCACCCAACACTCTTTTCCCATCATTAATACTGAATACCCCAAAGTTTCTGGTAATGAAATTATCTTAACGGACGACCAGCTGTTTTTCTGTCGCCTAGGAGCCAAACTTAACACTGGTGAATTACCATCTGATTTTTTGAGTGATTACTTTTTAAAAACATTGAGAGCAGATGAGTTTGATTTTAGCGATAAATTTATCCGTAGTTTTTTTCCAAATACAGATGGCACACGTAGACTTCAAAATCTACGACCTACAAATAGACGCCTTTATACCATTGCTGGTGATGGCACTGTTATTAAAAGATCGTCCAGAGTATCGAGAGAGGCATCTCAAAAAGAAGGTTATAGCCAAATTCAATCAATCACCCTCTTAGATACTCAAGCATTAACACCTGCATTTGGATTTAATAAAGACAGAAACCACAAGCTGTATGGAACTCTTACTCATCAACATGATGTCCTCATTAGTCGTTTATTACTCAACGACGGCGGCACCGTCTCCCGTCCATTTGATGCTGACACCGAAGAAGCTGCAACCCGAGAAACATCGCAAATCTTCAAAACTTCTCAAAAACAATTATTATTCCATTCGGGTGAGCAAGAAAAATTCAAAACAGAAAACATCAAAGAAAGAAGAGCGAATCAAAAAACTAACGAAGTCCTAGCTAGAATAAAGTTTAACATCTATAGACAATTAATTTGCATCTGTTCTTACAATTTAGAATCCACGTATCTCGCGATCGACTTCTCAAATGAACTATTAGAAGTTTTTTCTGATTACGCAAAAAAAGAGGGGGTTCTACTCAATCCCAAATTCAAATTCCCCATTATTTTCTACGTAAAAAAATCGAATTTAGACATACAAGAATACAATAATGGCACACACAAAATTTTCAAACTAACACGAAATACGCACAAGAGGCTTATGGATGATACATTGATGCCCTACAAACCCAATCTCACGCATATTCCTTACCACGATCAAAATTATGAATTTCTCCTTGGGCTTAACACAATTTCACCTGATATTCTATTAAGCCCTGACTCAAAAGGTATACCCTTAGCGCTACAAATGTTAAAAAAGGGTTACACTAGAATGCTATTCAGATTACTAAGACCCGAAAGAGCGACGAACAGAAATCTAAACTCTGAACCGCTCTCAGACATTGTTTTCAATGCGCTCATCGCTGCCAATGCTTTCCAAAAGAATGATCCCATCATTTCAAAGCTCATCATAGCTGAAGCATTTACCATAGCCGATAACATTATCGCAGCAACTCAATCAGATAAAAACGAACTCATTATTAGTGTCAATGTTAGATTAAGAGACCATATTGCACAGACAGGAAATCCGAGACACTTTCATTACATGGGGCTTGACGAAACACTCCTTCTCGCGGCCGAAAAAAACTGCTGGGTCGCCATTAGGTTATGCATTAAAGAATACTCACATATTCGAGATGAGACTATACAAAAATTGTTTATCTATGCATGCAATCGAAATCATTTAATGAATGAACCTGATATCGTCTTCTTTCTTACAAGATGCAAAATAACGCGACATACCCTACACAAGGTAGTCGACAGTGCCATATTTATGAATAACTCCGCTCTAGTTTTAGCACTATTATCTTACTGCCAAAACCCATGTTTTCTCACAACTCATTTCTCAATCGGGGCTCTCCAATTAGTAATCAATAGCATTATCAATGTAGCTCCTCAACTTACACCTCATTCTGATCCCACACGCTTGACTAAAAACAATTACATCTATTTTTCGTGCCTAGTATATTCCGTCCTTTATCATTCAGATAAAACATCCGAGCTTTTTGAATTTGAAAACAATACTCAAGACGTACACACCACTACCCGAATAGGCCTTGCAGTGGATCTAGCACACGCGCAAAAAAATAAAACAGCGCTTGCTTTTTTTGAAAATAAAAATATCTCCGTTAATTACTTTATTCGAAATAATCCATCGGTTAGCCCATGTTATTACATCTTTGAGGCATTCTTTGCTAACCTACCTTCTGTGGCGGAATACCGCCTGAATTTTCTTGATAAGGAATTTGGTCTAAATTTGCCCAAGGACCAAAATTTTATTAACAATCTGAGCACGCTTTCTGATTTTTTTGATTCAACCTTTACACAATTTGATAGTATAATAAATATATCGAACCAACACTATATAAAATCATTTATTTCATGCCTCATAACACTCAGCTTTAAATACAAAAACCTTAAACTGATTACCACTTTTAAAAAAATCTTCATCGAAAAATATAAACTTAAAGAAAACGCGATCGAAGAACTAATCATAGAATCGTCCTTAGAAATCCTGTCTCCAAACAATGCGGATCTAATTGAAGCGATGATCAAAACTTCCCCGCATAAAGACTTATGGAGAAAGATGATCTTAGAAGAATTTAACGACATCGATCGGGGCTATAGTAGTAAAAAAGTTAAATCAGCCACTGTATTTTATCTCCTTGTTGTACTTCACAACCTTGGAGAGACCTTATTTGACAAGGAACTCTTTATCAAAGCATTTGAAATTGCAAAGAATTCTCGAAATGCAACCCTTACCTCTATGATCTTAAAAGACAGTCCGTTAACAGAATCAATTAAAGAAGAATTACTATTTATAGCAATGAATAGCGGACCATCGCTGTATTTTCATTATTTAATAACACACTTTAACTTTACAATAACAAAAAAATTACTAACAATGAAGCAAAGTCAATCATTTGAATTTAAATACATCACGATACTTCAGGAAATTCAAAAAGAAGAATACAAAGATAAATTTAACCCCTGGGATTTCTTCAATATTTGGCTAAATTACAGCGTTCATTTTGATGCTTACAAGACAACTGCTTTCAGAACATTGGCAGCAGGCTTTCTACCTCCTCACATCATTATGCACTTCACGCTAATATCCCTCGTTTTCCTTTTCACAAAATCCTACCCATCAGTAGTATATGATACCACATGGCCTAACATTCAAAAGCTATTAGAGCGTGAAATTTTCTCAACAGACTCATTTAGTTTGAATTCTGAATTCAGAAAATACACGCCAACAAAAAACTATAATTACGATGAATTATTGAATACTCTCAATCATTATTTCATACAATCCGACTCTATTCCCGATGAAGCTTCCATTACTCAGACATACAACAAAGTAAAGACCATCTTATTTCATAATAAAGCGCCACTAGATAAGACACCATTTTTTCCTTCCAACTATAATGGTCACTGGGATTATGAATCCTATAATTATTTGAATGATATCGACGATCTAATCAAACTAAAGCAAAATAACACGCTGAATGCACAATCAATCGATCCATTCAAAGAAATTAAGGAAGCTTTTCCTCATCAAAAAATTCATTAACGGTACAAAAGCGACATGGCGCCACCTCGAAAATGCTCCCAGCAAAAGCCTAACTGACTCTAAACCCACATCAGATGCTAAGAAACTGACAAATCGATATAGAGTTCTATTATGCCCCCACACCAGAAACTAAAAACTGCATGCCTAATACCACTCTCAATGCACATTTCTAACTACGCCGCGCTATTTTTGAGTTGAAAAAAAATCAAATATTATGATATACTAACACTTCAATTGCTAAGGTATAATAAATGCTAGAGAAACAAAACCAACTACAATCAACAAAGTGCCCACCCACCGTTGAGCAAATACGGCAAGGGGTATTACAGCAGTTTCCAGTCTTAGCGAACCCCAACAACGAACATTGGGCTCGTGGCGCATGCACTATTGTTTATCAGGTACATCATCACCGCCCTGACAACTTAAGTGACACTGAGCAAGAAGAAATAATCAAATTATGCGCGAATCTTATACTAGAGCAAACCAAAGGTAATGTGGAACCCTGTGTAGACATCTTGTTAAAACTTTTCAAAGAGCAACCCTGTCTATTAACAAACAAATATAATGAAAAATTAACTCGATTATTTCAACTATCTGCTCAACTACCTGATCTATCAATTTTACACAGGTCTATTGATCAGTATTCTCAAGATAATAGTGATTTATTTTGTGCAATGCTAGAAACCGTTATCGCGTTAAAGCCAAATAAAAATGACGATAATGAGCTGATATTTTATGTAACTTATATCAGCCATTTTTTCGGCCGACTGGTAAAACAGGCTGATTATAAAAAACTAAACTATGAAAAAGCCAAAGAATTAGTAACAAAGTATTGTCACCCTCTCTTCAATCTCATTCATGATGATGGAACCTATATCAAACGCCCAATTTGCGGCGTGATGTTTTACAACGATTCGTACATCCTTGATCCTGAATTTGGCATGTATATCCATCTTCTAATATTAAGTTTTTTAGAAAGCGTAAATTATAGCGAAGCAAAACTAACACAGCTCTTTAGAATATTAGCGACGAACACGAAAGCGGTCGTGAAAGATACTTTAGCCAGCTATTACAAAGAATTTGATCGCCGAATGAAAGGTTTAGATCCGGAAATTTTAGCTAAAATAAAAGAAGGCCGTAAAGAAGACGAGCGCCTGCTTGGCAATCACAACTACTCCGTACAGTATTCCGTAACCCAAGGATCTGTTAATTCTATCATCCTATCGCTTCACAGACATTACGCGGGGTTATTTGAAGATGAAGAATTATCAGGACTGTCCCAAGTCGTCTCCCGAGCAATAGCTTTTCTTGAAACTTCAAATAAGACACTAGAGCACTCCACATTGCGCATTCTGGAGTCACGCATCAATGACACTGCTCACCAGCTACTCGTTGCTCAAGATAATCGCAGAGAAGGTTTTCTTCAACATCTAAAAGTTCTAGAAAAACATATTTGTCTTATAGATAACAACAACATTAACCTTAAAAAAATTATTTGGTTTCCAGGAGATGATTTTCATCAAAACAATAATGATGAAACTATAATAGGCCTTGTGCGATTTGGCGTCTTAAGCGTTTTTATAAAATTAATGTCGTCGATCATTACAATTGAAGATGAACATGCTTACCGAATGGCTGAAGAGCGAATCATATCGCTATTTTCAGGCAATACAGAAGAACACTTCCTTGAAAACTGCCTTTTTGCAGATAGCATTCTGCTACCTTTAATTCAAAACAATCAAATAGACCTAGCATGCAACGACGATTGGGAAAAGACCTCTTCTATCCGGCATGCCATTGATAGTTTCAATATTCCCAATGATAAAAAGCAAGTTATCTTACGCTGGTTTTTAAAACGCGTGGTGAAAGATTTTGAGTTTTATCATCATGCATTTTCTGACCTATCGGCTCTAGAACACTGCTGCAAAATCATTGCAGATAATTCTTTTGAGCACATTAGGATATTATGCGACATTGTGTTCGCTCAATTTATTAGCGAAAGACCTGAGCGGCATAACCAAATTGAAAATATTTTCAAGCAACTGAAACGATTAGTCACGTCATTAAAGATTGTACACTTCTCTCTAAAAAGCCAAACACAATCCGTAAATATAAGCTTCTACTATAACTTCAATTTTATCTCGTTATTAAAAACATTTTTGCCTATGATTTTTAGAATCAATCAAGAACTAGAGCTCACCACTGAATTTACTGACAAAATAGTCGGTATTTTATCTTCACTATCAACGGAAAAGGAATTAAAAACACTGAAATTAGTATTACAATACACACCTCATGTTAATGACCTCACAGATATATTAAAAAAAGAACTCACACCGATAGAAGAACATCCGTCTAGAGATCAATTTACTCAGCTCAACCGAACTGATCAACTTTCCTGGCTAACGTATTATTCAGCCATGCGTGTACGTCAAGGATTGGGAGCGTTAAACCACGTTCTAAAAAACGCAAACAGCTATGAAGCTGAACACTTATGTGCAATGCTGTCTGCATTTACTCGCATAGGCCTTAGTGCAACCCCCTCAAAACTTGAGCGCATCTACCAATTACTTTCACATGAGAATATGAAAGTCAGAACGCACGCTGCCATCGCAATTTGGTTTATTGATCAAAGTCCAGACAACAAGCGAATAAAAAGCAAATTGATTAATGAATTAATCGAAGCAAAAGACCATGAATATCAGATAGCCCTACTCTACACCTTGAGTTTTTATCACTATGATCAAAGCGACTTAGCCACATGGTCAACTGTAATTGAAAAATCTCGACATATTACAGACCCAAACTTACTGAAACATTATGCGCTGGCCCTATCTCGCATCCCTTGCAAAACTGGGCTACTTCGTGCACTTGAACTCGTCAACTCAACCGTTTGGGACGAATACAATTACTGCCATAATTATCATGAACGCAGTTATGGTGACAAATTATTCTCTGTGGTGATGTTTTTGCATACTCCACATTGGTGGAATAATCGTCCCTTAATGATTCGCAGAATCAAGCGGCTGCTTGCAACTTTAATTGATATTAACGATAGTCAAACACCTGAATACCTGCAAGATCAAGTCCTTAACTTGCAAACCATACTATCAAGAAGCGGCGGAGAAATTCGATACGAAAACATGCAACTGACTTTGCCTAATAATACCGTATTATTGAGAGGAATTTGCGCAAGACATGGCGATGCACTCGAACGAAAAGCCGTTATTGATTTCATCATGAAAGGATCAAGCTCTATTGAATTGCAAGGTCATACCGATGATAAAGCCAGTCATGCCGCAAGCAATAACATTTACTCTGCCAGCGATTTTCATGTTGCAACACAATATTACAAGCAAGACTCTGGCATTTTAATGGCCATTAAATCTGAATATTTTAATCAAGAAGCCTATCGCGGATTTATTCGCACACAGATAGAAGGCTCTCGTCATTATATCTTTTTGCGCGGAATACCACTCTATGCCATCAAAAAAATATTTTTTCCACAATGTTATCAATATTCATTGGAGCAATTGTACGGCACAACCCCAATTCGTGAATTACAAAACGATCAAAACTTCGCATTTCGCGAATTAGACAAACACCGCCTACACCAAATGCGCCATAGCATTCACTCATTTATCGACCGCGTCGTATTTGTACAACCAGATGACTCAATCCCAGACTTATTACTGCGCGAAAACTGCCAAACGCCAACACTGGATGAAATTTCTGCAAGTACCACTCAAGAGCACGTCAAAGGCGAAATAATTGCCGACAATATGGGTGCGGATATTTGGCATTATCGATTACCGGAATCACAGAAAATCATTCTCGATTTATTTGCAAACTCAAAAAAACTCACGCTGTGAATTTAAATCAATTATATATGCGCAATGTACTGAATTGATACAAGATGACAACGTGCATAGCGAATGAGTTATGCAAAGATCAGGCACCTTCTTGGGTTCCTTTTAGGGTCAGCTCATGCTCATAAACCCTAGCTTTACCGCTTTGGACTTCTGTGATTGGCTCTTTGCTAAGCGTATTTAGGGTTAGCATTTAACTCACGCTACTGCGTGCAAAATAAGTTCCCTGGAGGTAATGAGTCAAAAACCACACCTGTTGATGTTAATAATTCTAACACTAATGATGCGCCCGCCCCAAGGTTATCATCCTGAAATTTATTGAGGACCTCGATCACCATCTTGTCTGCGTTAGAGAATGTTCCACTTTGAATGCGGTCTTGCAATCCTTCAAAATCAAAATCTTCTTTTGTGATCAGAAGATAAACCTCTGCGACCTCAACAGAATATTCTTTCACTCCTCCAAAGAATGACGCCATACTCTCCCTAAAAGCACCAAAAAACCCTAGCTTCCAAGAAACTGCCTTTGGTCGAAAAGGCTCTGTTGTAAAAAAACGTTCGAGACCACATGCTTGGAGTAGCTCCACTTTAAGAGCATTATCAAAGTCTCGATTTTTGATGAGACTGACCAATGTCTCTATGATTAGTCTTATACATAATTTATCACGAATGAGCTCATTGCTCATCGCAATCAATCCCCTCACGCTATCACGTTGCTGTTGAAGATCCGACCCAACGGTGGTTAATGAATCACAATAAGCCCGTAAAGCCGGAAGGGTAAGCACTTTGACGATCTCAGCATGCCCTCCTTTAGCCGCCAAGAGTAACGCCGTGTTACCCTGATTATCCCTTTGGTTAACGGCCCCTTCACTCATTTTCTCTGAAGCCAAAAGCGCTTTGACGACCTCAACCTGACCTTCCAGAGCAGCCAACATTAAGGCGTTTTGACCCAATTCATCCTTTTGGTTAACCGCCTCTGCACTCACTTTCTCTGAACCCAGTAGTACTTTGACGACCTCAGTACGACCTGCCCAAGACGCCAACAATAACGCAGTGTTACCAAAATTATCTGCCTGACAAACAGCCTCGGCGCTCACTTTCTCTGAGGCCAAAAGCGCTTTGACAGCACCGATCTCCCCCCCTCGAGCAGCCAACATCAACGCGGTTCGGCCGTGTATATTCCCCTGGCTAAGAGTCTCCGCACACACCACCTCTAATCTCAGCAATGCTGTGAGAAACTCGATGTGCCCGTTCGCAGCCGCCCAATGTAACACTGTCCTACCTTCAAAATTCTTATTTGATGGATTTGAAACTGCGCAGCTTGCAATATAGCAGGGGAGATAAAGTACTGGCACCTTCGACATATCAAAATCATGGGTTTGATCTTTTGCTATACTCAACAACCACTTCAGCTGCTTCATAAATTTATCAGGATAAGAAGATCGTCGATTTAAACGGTGAAGATCACTGATCACATCCCCTTCTTTTTCCAATAAAGCGATAACCTGCTCAAATGCCCAACTGAATGAGAAGCTCCATTGACTCGGACAGGTCAAGAGCCCTTGCCAAATAATTTTATTTACGGCTAAGGGAGTTAAGGTGATGGCTGCACCATTATCCTCAGACCTTATCTCGACAAATTGGCGATGCCAAGCTTCCAATGCGTCTTCATTATCGAAACGCCACTTATCTACAATTTTCTTTTTGTAAACATCAAATAATACCTCTCTGTCTTCCCATTCAGCGTCTTTCAGCACAGCAAAACTGTTTTCGATCTCACCATCAATACCTGATCGATAGCCGCTCTTTGCTTCTGAAAATTCCCTCTCGAATGCTTCTACCACTTCTGGATTTACAAATTGGCTAAAAGGGCACTGCGCCTTCGCCTGGCCTAAAAACCAAGGAAGAAGATCTTCATGTTCACACAGCTGGATAACCGCATGAGCTTGAGCCAAGAAGAATTGCTCAGCCTTGCCGATGGGAAACATACCACGATAAGGTAATGCTTGTTGATACAAACGTTCTAATACACTGAAGGCCTTGGTCTTCGGACTGATGAACGTCGCAATATCAATATACTCTTTCTTTAAATAGTCTTTTGCTCTTTTTCCAAACCCCATCTCCGACTTATCCGTAGCAGATAATGTTACAATGAATGTGTAGACTTCTCTGAGCGCTTGGAGCTGAGTGCGAAAATTTTCGATATCGGGACAGCCTATTAAGTCCATGGCTTTAAGGGTGTCTTGTATCGGCTTTTCCCACTGTTCTAGAGCCGTAAATGAATCCTTCACGCACCCCTCCAGATAATCAATCATCAACGTTCGGAATACCTGCTTATTATTTTTATTTCCTTTAACCCCACCAGTCTTTATAAAAGTGGCGAAATGCCCCTGGTCCTCACCTGTCACCCATTCGAATAGGATTTTACTCGCGACCCTGGGATTTTTTTTATAGAGATCCTCCCAACGCTTTTTCAGAAACTCTGTTAATTGATCACAAAGATAGGCGCACTGATCGTAAATAATCTCAACACACCGAGCGGGCTCTTTTTCCAAAAGATAATCTTTGTCCAGAAGAGCCCCCACACAGTCATTGCGACGCCCCACATTACACACTTGTTTGCGTAGCATTGTATTAGCCAGCCAACCCAAGAGTTTTTCAGCGCGCTGCTTGAAGTTGATACAGAATTTAAAATCATGATCCGCTTCTAAAGCACAGAGTAATAAATACACCAGTTTATTCATGGATAAATCGACGGTTTTTTTAGCACCATTTTTAGTGATAATCGCCGAATCGAATTCATCCTGTTTTCGTATAGCAAAACTGATAAAATAATCTTGTTGCGTTTCTGTAAAGTAAACACCTTCCACAGTGCTTTTTTCTAAAAACGCCACGATTTTTGCACACACTTTTTCATCGGTGTATTGTCTTTGTTCCACAGGAACATAACGTTCTTCTAAGTGATCAATAACTCCACCGATATAAACACAGGTGACGGCATTATGTGTGGCATCATTTTGAAAAGTATCCTGAGGAAGTTGATCCACTAGACGTAGTTCGCTTCTTGGCGCTTGCAAGGTACAATTTCTCCGGTGTAGAGCATCCTGCTCTTCTGATCGAGTTAAGATTCACCGCTGATTTTGTATTAAAACCGAACAAATATCAAGAACGAAGGGTAGATCCAAATCAAATCTTGCCTCTAAAAACAATAGTTGAGAAACTTCAGTAGACTGTGCGTCTGTAAAACTTACGTTCACATACATTGAATACCTTCAACTTTGCTTAATTAGAATACGATCTTGAATCGTATTGAGTCTCGTCATTATCTTCTAGGATTTCTTCTGCAGATTCTTCAGAATTCCACCCCATCTCTGAACTTAAGTTATTATTGAATAAAATAAGCCCCATATCACCCAATTCGTTTTTTATATCATCTAAATCTACACCATATCCTTGACCGTACTCTATCAAATTTTTATCCGCATCTGGAGTCATATCTAATATAGCATCGTACAAAATGGTGTGAGCATCTGATACATATTCAGCGAGAAAATCTGCCAAACTAACATACTCACCTACGATGGCTTCGACAAAGAGGTTATCACAATCAAAAAATTCACTTTGGAATGATATTTTACTCCCATATTTTTTCACAAAATATTCTAATAGCGGAAGCGGATTCTTTAAATATTTTGCCACCATGATAAACGGTGTCATATAATCACCATCGTAGACTATCTCTGCATTGATGGCGTGTTCGTTGGTAAGCAACTTTATCAGCTCATGATTCTCTGAATGTTCGGCGCAATAATGAATAGCACAATGAACTGGCAAGATATTGAGAGATGAGGACAGACTTAAATCTCCGATCCATCCGACTGTAGAAACTTGCCGCTTTTCTAGCAGCCATTTTACCAACACCACATCTCCTTGTATCGCAGCAAAATGCAACGGCAGCATACCTAGCAAACTCGGAGTTCGCTGCTTCATACGACGAAACAGAACCAACAATGATTCTTTTTCCAAAGTTTCACAATGCAGTAATTTAGAATAAACTTCATCAAGCTGTACTGACGAAGGTTCAACTAAATACACTTTTGATTCATCTTCAGCAGAACGATTATGAATATCAATCAGAGAGGATAAAAACATTTCAACAAAATCTGTCGAAAGACGCTGCCGTAAAACATTCACTACAGCTAAGTGACTCTGCTCAGCCGCAACAAAAACACCTTTAGCCAACATGAGATTTTCTTCTGACACATACAAAAAACTGTTTATGAGAGAAATGCATTCATTTAAATTAGTAATATTATCCAAATATCCCCATATTTTATCAGCATTTTCTCGCTTTAACTTGACTGCTGGCGATACAGATTTTTTCGATTTAGATGGTTTTTTTGGCTTTCGCTTCGCTGGTATTAATTCTTTTTGCATACCTTCATAATTTCGCATCACCTTTATTAATTCAGCTCTAAAAGACGAAGCGAAATTTCTCTGGTGCGCGCGCTTAGCGATAAAAATAGGATCGTACGCTTTAAAAACACGACTTATCAAGCTAATTAACATATCACTGATAATTTTTTTATCAGTTAATATCACAGGCCCGCTGCCAAAATTAACAGTGACCCTGGATGGGATTTGGATAGCCTGCAAAATATTCATTGCCCAACTACGCGGTTTAAAATGCGATTGGTTTATGCCACGCATCGTTTTAAAATCCGCTAATTTCCAGGATATAATTTTACCTTGGTGGTTTTTTCTTGCAGTGAACTCACGCATCATTCTATTGGGGCAAGTAGTAATTATTGC
>JAKORL010000176.1 GCA_029777855.1 Pseudomonadota bacterium | reverse complement strand
TTCTTGACCCAGGCATAAAGACTATGGGTCGAGACACCGAGCCTTGCAGATACTTCTGCGACTGAGTAATGCCGCTCAGTAATTTGTTTGATGGCTTCTAATTTGAATTCTTCTGTAAATCTTTTGCTAACCATTTGATGCTCCTTTTAAGCGTAATTATGAGGCTTAAAAGTGTCTACTGCATCAGGGGCAATTCACCAAGCCTTGTCATTCAAGAAGAACTGGAAAAGTGGCAAAATAAAACTGATGACACTTGTTTTGACTCTGCATTAAGTACCACTTTAACAACAACATGCTCAGCAGAAATTCACAAGCTTACAGAACAGTACATGGGCACTTGGAAACTTGAGAGTGATGACGTATACCGCTTAAGAGAACTTACGAAACTCATCATCACCAAAGATGAGATTTTGCCTGAATCCTTGTCAGGTATTGTAATAGCTGGTTTCGGCGAGTTAGAGTACTTCCCTGTAATGCAATCCTTCGAATTAGGTGAAATATTTATGGGAAAATTGAAATATAAAAAATTCCCGCCAGAAAAAATTAACTACAAAACTGCATCAATTGTTAAACCTTTTGCCCAGTCTGACATGGTGGAAACTTTTCTTAATGGGATTAATCCACTATTCGAAATAAAGTTAATTCGTGAAATAGCAGATTTAGTAATTAATTACCCAGAGGCAGTAATCGATGGTCTTAAAGGTGTTACTAAAAAGAAAAAACAAGATTTGAAATCAAAATTGCTACCAATTAGTGCTGAATTTTATAGGACAATAATGCGCAATCTAGAAGTATATAAAAATAGTAAGCATTTAGATCCGATACAGCAATCCATAGCGTACCTACCTAAAAATGAACTTGCACATGTGGCAGCTTCTTTAGTTAATTTAAATTCTTTCCAAAAGCGAATGTCAATTGCAGAGGATGAAACTGTAGGTGGCCCAATAGATGTTGCAGTCATTTCTAAAGGTGACGGATTCGTATGGATTGAACGTAAGCATTACTTTAGAAAAGAACTTAATCATCATTTTTTCAGAAACTATGACACTACGCAGGAAAACACAAAGGAATTTATAGATGAATCAAAAAACGATGAGGGCGCACAAAGTCACAATCAAGAATAAGGGAATATCCTCTGAAGCTGAACAATTAGTTAATGAGTTGGTAGAGAAAAGAGTTCGGCTTAAAATGGCCAATATGGCGCTCATTGATAGTAATGATGGCGAAGATATGATTGTTCAAAAAGCATTAGTAACTTTACGTGAGCAATTAAAACAGTAGTTTTATAGGCAAACTACTAAGAATTAGGCTTTTGAGGCAAACCAAGGCACTGACTCTAGAGCTGTTTTCAGTGGTGTTCGTATAAAATTAGGTGAGCGCCATACATATTCGGCAGCTTTTGCCTTACCTTCTGGAGATAAACTTTGAAGATGGGATAAAGCAGACTTTAGAGTGTATGGCTGATTAGCCAAGCTCTTATCTCTAAAATTAGAAATTAAATCAGTCCAAACCACAATATCAATACCCATTCCTGCAGCCCATTCACGCACAATTTTTAATACCTCACTGGAACGACTATGGCCCCTTGAGTCGTCGTTATAACAATATCCAATATTAGAAATTATTGTTCCCTCCCGACAGCGTAAATCAGCAATCACATCTTCTATATTCTTACGCTTACTTAATGAATAGGCTACTTGGCATTGACTACCATTAAGTTCATCGATTACCAATGTGAGTGCATTATCCCTACTCTTGGAAATTCGCGAGAACTCCAGAGGGAGTAATGGGCCATCAAATTTCCAACTCTCGTGTTGATTATCAAAGTCGTGATTTTTATCCCAGAGAAGAGAGCCCCAGCCAAGAATTGCAATTGTCATATTTAACTTATCAGGAAAAGTGAAAGATTTATAATTGTGATTGGAACTAGCCTACCAAAATAATTCATGCTCCTCAGTAGCGAAATCAATTACATAGATAATTTTTCCATTTTTCATAATTGTTGCACAATCCTTTGTATAAGCAATTCCTGCATTGTGAAAAATACTTTCAATCTCAGGATCGCTAACCCCAGTTTCCGCA
>JAKORL010000175.1 GCA_029777855.1 Pseudomonadota bacterium | reverse complement strand
TAGGGAATTCTCTCAACGATAAAAATCTGACGACAATACTCGTATTTTTGAAAGAGAATGAACAGAAGAAGATCGATTTAGAAGAGATCAGAAATTTTATTATTAATAATGAAAAAAATATCGATAAACAAACGCCACTGTATATCATCTGGAAAAAAGCCTTTCCCACGACTCAAACAAAAATTAATTTGGCCGAACTGAATAAACTTTATTTTGAATTCCACACGAAACAATCGACCGCTAGTCCTGTAGTTCAAGATCAAATGAGCGCACAAGAAACAGACATTTTCAACAAATTAAACGAACGCTGGAAGAGTGTGATTTCAATAGAAAACTTAAAGCCCAAAGATGATTTTTTTCTCATAGGCGGTCGATCTATTGATATTAGTCCGCTTATCCAAGCTTTACGCCGAGAGTTTCCACAGCTTAAAGAGGAAATTACCAATAATTTTGTTCTTGAATGCAGAACACTGCTCAGCCAAACAAAACGGATCTATAGTTTGCAACATCCTGTTGAACTTATTCCACTTAAGAAAAAACAAGAAACTGATAGTCCCTATATTGTGTTTTGTCCTCCGTCGATTTTAGGTGATCCTGAACAAGATTACACGACGCTCTTTTCACACCGTGATGAAACCTCTCGAAAGCCTATTTTCGATGAGCGCTTTCAAATCTATGGATTAAAAGCACGTGGTCTTACTAATCCCTCATTGATGCCGACCAGTCTTTATAGCATGGCTCAGGACTATGCATTAACCATAAAAGGATGGTTGGAAAAAGAGGGCAAAGAAGACCGACCGGTATTTATACTAGGCTGGTCATCGGGAGGTACTGTAACACCTGAGATCGTTAATGCATTAGAAAAATACGCTATACAAGCTTATGCCTATGTCTGTGATAGCATCGCGCCGTTTCCGTTTCATCATTTCAATCATGAAGAACACACCCGAGAATTAGTTTTACTTGCGAGCAACTTAAGTGAAGCCATTGGATTAAAATTAGACAAGCAAGATCTCAAGACTGAACTCAGCAAAATACAGAAACCTCGAGATCGCATCAGTCACTGCTTTGATTATCTGATTCAAAAAGCAAAAAAACATCACCACAATATTCTCGATACCGCAAAGATAATTAGACTTGCGGAACACAATTACATTATCCGAGACGAAATACACTCAATTAGATTATACAAAGCCAAAAAATACTTACTTAATGATATTTTACCCGAAGACAGAGCACACTACTGGCCTAAAAAATCTATATATAATCTCTCTCAACTTCACGAAAATATTATCGAAGGCGATCATTTTGAAATGATACGACAGACTTCCCTCGCGCAACAGATTGCTACACAAATTATACATGACTTTACCTATCACAAACTAAAAAAAATCGTGAATGTTTTGGAGACACAATCTGACTACGTAATCCCCTTCATAGAAGTGATTGAACCTAAGCTCAATGAACACGAGCAGAAAAATAATCCCAGCATTCTTTTTTCTCATGCTATTGCTGATTTCTTACAAAATCCTGAAAAAAAAGTCCTCCTAATACAAGGAGAATCAGGTATTGGGAAATCCATATCGGTCGAACAATTGGAAAAATCTCTAAAAACAATCCAAATTTTCACCAAAACAATATTTATGAACCGATACACCTGCGAAGAATTAAAAAATGGTATTCGAGAAAAACTCAATGAATGGAAAAAAGAGTCATGCGAAATTAGAGTCCTGATATTAGAAGGTTATGATGAAAGACAAGGTACCATTGATTTTAATTATTACGATACTAATGGACTATCAGACTACCAAAACCTCAAAGTTATTTTCACATGTCGGTCTGAGACACTGAGGCCAGGCTATCTGATAAATTTTATTCCTCGAAAATGGGAAGCCCTTGATGAATTCAAACTTGAAAGATTTACTGAAGACCAAATTAAAGCATTAATGAGTATTTGTTTGAAAAAAAACACCATCGAACCTGATAATCGTGAACTTGAAAAATTGTACTCTGAAATTAAATCACATTCTGAATTACCCGAATTAGTGAAAAACCCTCTGTTGTTAACGTTCGTCTTAAGATCTCTTCCTATACTTTTAAAATCAACGGAAAAACTTACACGTTTTAAAATCTACGAGGTATTCAACCAAGATTATTTTGAACGAGGAGAACAAAAAGTCAAAAGTCAATCTGGAGTAGAACAAAATCAAAATTTTCAATTGGCATGTCGATTACACTGCCAAAGAATCGCTCTCGCCTTCTTCGCAGAAGAGTTAACAAGTTATGAAGTAATTCAAAATAAAGGCAAAAGTTTACTTAGTGCTTTGAAAAAAGTCTCGAGTCCAATTGATGATTTATTCGATCAGCGGCATAAATACTTGCTCAAAGCATCACCCCTGGACTCTAAAAACAACATCCATCAATTTAATCATAAATCAGAACTTGAATATTTTGTGGCAGATGCACTAATTACAATATTCAAAGAAGAAAACGTTGACTTTAGTGAACTGCAAACCTGGTTTATAGAAAGCAAGCTCCTACCTCAAAAATTAGTCAGCAATGAATCTATAGTGAAATTCTGGGCTGAAGGCTATCGACAATATCCAAAAATCAAAACAACTTTAGATAAAATCGTTACTGAAACACGTAATAATGAACAAATTAAAACCTTAGGAGGAATTGCAATTACCTTACTCAATATGGCAGGTGAATTTTTTAATGGGGCCAATCTTAGAGGTATTCGAGTTCCACGAGCTGTCTTGAGCGGTGGTTATTTTGATTGCGCAGATTTCACAGGCTCCGATCTTACTGACGTTATTTTTTTTAGAGCCTGGCTAAGGAACACCCGACTGAATAATTGCCAGCTAAATGGAGTGAATTTTGGGGAATATCCATATTTCAAACATAATGATGCGGTTTGGAGCATGGATTTTAGACCTGAAATTAATCGATTAGTAACGGCTAGTAAAAATATCGTTTATATTTGGGATGTCGAATTAGTTCAATGCATTGAGGAATTCAAAACACCTATGAAATGTATTGACCGTGTTAGCATGAGTGATAATGGGAAAAAAATAGCACTGGTTGGATTCGATAATACAGTACGGGTTTTGAATTTAACAAGTCGAGAGATAATAGAGCTAAACGGGCATAATGCACCCCTGGCGAGTGTTTATATAAGCAGAGATGGAAGCAAAGTAGCCTCAGGAAGTAGAGATCACACGGTGCGAGTTTGGGATCTAATGAACAATCATGATACAGTGCTTGGCAAACATGATGACACAGTCACCAGTGTACACTTGAGTGCTGATAGTAGTCGTCTTGCTTCTGGCAGTGATGATAAAAGTATACGAGTTTGGAATGTAGCCAATGCTCAACTAATAGCAATATTGCATGGTCACGAGCGTGAAGTGACCTGTGTACATCTGAGCGCCGATGGAAGCACAGTTGCTTCCGGAAGTTTAGATAAGACCATACGTTTATGGGAGATTGCTACTGGCCGATCAAAGGTACTCAAGGGACATAAATTTCAAATTACGAGTATTTATTTAAGCGATGATGGACGAAAAGTCGTTTCTGGGAGTGGTGATTTTACAGTGAGAGTATGGGAAGCATCTAGCGGAGCATCTATCGTACTTTCTGGACACAGGGATAGTGTGGTAAGTGTCCGCTTAAGTGACGATGGTCTAATCCTGGCTTCGGCAGGCTTTACAGATAAGACCGTACGTAGATGGGATTTATCAACTAATCAATCGCTGGCACGCCATATTCATACCGATAATCACAATCGTACTCTTGTATTGGGAAGTTGGGATGATTCTGTAACTATAAATGATTTTTCATCTAATCGCCCCATAGTGCTGCATACCGTTCAGAGCAAACCTCTATCTAATGATAAGCGTGATAAAATCTTCAATGTGCCTTTTAAGGTCGACATATGTTTAATGCCGCGATTTCAATCTCAATCTATTGAGCTAGGTAAACCTAAAAGGTTAATTCTAGATGAACACATAAGCAAAAATAGACAAATAATTGCTTCAGCTTCAGACAGAAATGACAAATCAGTGCGGCTAATAAATCTCGCTAATGGTATAACCAAAATACTCGAAGGGCATGTACGCCCAGTAACATGCAGTCATTTAAGTGAAGATGGCCGGATCGTCGTCAGTGGCAGCCAGGATTTTACAGTACGAGTGTGGGAGGTAGAGAGTGGTAAATCATTAGTTTTAGAAGGACACAAGCATATTGTCTCCTGTGTTTATCTAAGTAAAGACGGACAGACTGTTGTCTCTGGAAGCTGGGATAAAACAGTGCGCATTTGGGATGTATCCAACAGCAAATCAATAATTTTGAGTGGACATGAAAAAGAAGTGAGCTGTGTCCATATGTGCCTAAACAAGACGAGAGTTTTTTCTGGAAGTTGGGATGGAACAGTGCGTATGTGGGATGTTATATCAGGGTTACCATTAGCAGTGATTTCATCATCAGAGGGAGTATTGGCCATTTCGTTGAATGAAAGTGCAAACATCCTTATTGTTGAATATGGACTGTGTATTCGAGTATGGGACCGTCTTGATGATAGATCAATCAATTGGAAACTAAGGTGGTCCTCTCATACAAACCAATCTATCAATTTAACCGGATGTGAATTTACAGGCTCAAAAGATTTATCAAATCAAAATCAAGCATTAATTACTCAGCGAGGTGGATTCGATACAACAACAAAACCCATAAGTCATACCCAAAACCCCACTGTAGCATTTGATGATTTTGATAAACTCAGCCAAATATATTTTGAATCAAAGATTTCCTCAGCTAAGATCGCTGATTCTCAGTCATCACCTAAATTGATCAGAAAAGACTCAGAAACCCGTGATAAGCAAGGAATTCGATTTTTCAGTCAAGGTATGACTTTTGATCCTAAGTCAACTTCTGAAACTCAAACCACCTATCCAGCGACTAACGAAAGCTCATCAGATAACGAATCAAAAGATGATTTTGCAATGGTCACAAAAGAATCGGATAATAAAAATTCCTCTGTTAAAGAGGATATCAATGCAAAAGCTCTTACAGCTGCAGAGCAAGAGATATCTGACGATACAAACGACCCAAACGATAACGCGGCTAATAATGAGTGCTGTATAATGTAACTTTTGCACATTACATTTAATATTCAAAGAACTTACGGCATTATTGATTGTAACCGAGATTAATCCAACCATAAAACCTTGCCTAAGCTCCATTTTTTCTTGATATCTCTTCTATCCGTAATAATACAGAGATCGCCAATAGACACTATTTGCTAAACTAGCAAATTTCATTATATACCTATTTTTAAAGCATTGACTAAGATACTCACTGACAAAACAACACCCCCCTCAGCAAGAATTTATTAAATTTTGGCACAAAAGAGCATCGTTTCTCACGTACTTCTGCTGATCTGCACAGAAGCGCAAATTTTTATCCTGCTCTCAGGTTTTATTTATTTACTTGAGAGGAGATTAATCATGAGATTTTTTGATAATAAGGCTAATGAAGTTGATAGCAAAAAAGTGGTTCGAGAAGTCGTTGACAATGAAGTCAATGAAAATCTGTATACCGCGATTCGAGAAGTTAAAGCGCTACTAGAAAACCGAATTCGCAGTGAGTGTAAATTGTCTGATAATCATGAGATTCAGTGGGAACCTTATTGGGGAACAAAACATACTAAGAATATGGATAATCTCGGCTATGTAATTGGTTTACGCTGCGGACATTATTCATTCAGAGTAGATTATGATCCTACAAAAGGTATTCATATTAATTATGGAAGTGACGTCAGACAAGATAATTTTTTAAGAGCAAGAAAAGCGCTTCGGCCAGAGAATGTTTTTACTGCAAATAATAATGACGAACAATACGTTCGACAAATTTGGGAAGAGCTTTCTCGTCGATATCGCTATTTTAATGGTTCCGCAAGCTATGAAAAATGTCGAGCTGATGTCGAACAGCAAATGAAACATGATAACATTATTCGTGTTTATTAATAAGCTTCCTTTTTTGAGGAATCCTGCACCAACGGTTCGGATTCCTCTCATTATCTAACTCACACACCATAATCTAAATAAAAAACGGCTAATATCTCTATGATAGCAATTCATCAGGATTAAAAGTTGGGTATAAAATTCATTCAACATCTTTCTAATAGTCACTTTTTCCAATGACGCTTATTCTTGATTACGAATATTATAAATTAGTCGATATTTTAGTTTGAATAAAATCACACTGAATATTCCGATGTAGGAATTCAATACATAATAAACGAACAAGAATAGCCTTACCAATACTGCTTAAGATACTGTAATTCTAAATAGCTTTTTAGATTTACTGGAAATCATCTTAAATTGCTCTGTAAAATTACGTATTTTCATTCGCCTAACGCCAAAATTCTTTTAGAAATTCGAGTACTCTTTCGGATAATTTGATAACCATCTTCTCGTACTCTCCTTCTTAGTTTTAACAACCTGAAGGAGATAAAAGATGACTATTCATTTCTACAAAGACGAGATTATTATCGAAAATATTAATTTCACCGCCAAAATCGCCCAAGAAATAGCGGACAAGTTAAATTTTGACATGGCATACACGAAAATAACATTTAAAAATGTTAGCTTTGACGAAAATAGCATTTCGACATTTTGTAATGAACTCGATTTTAGAATAAGGGATCTAAAAAGAATCATGTTTCAATTTTACGACACAAAGATTTCCTCTTTAGAGATGAAATGCCTGAGCAAGATATTCCCTTTCTTTACGAAAATTCATTTCCAAAATGCTGGATTAGATAACGATTCCATCACAATAATTTCAGAATATATCAAAAAGAATCCGACCAATATTACTACTGTACATCTAGAAAACAATCGCTTTGGAACAGAAGGACATCATGCCTTAATAGATGCATTATTCCAAAATGACACAATAGATAAATTATTTTTGAGAAATACACACGACTACAGAAACGGGCAGGACTTTACACCAGTTTATCAACATTTATCGCAACTACTCCATGATAATTCTTCGATAAAAATACTCGGACTACAAGAATCTTATGTTTATTATCCATTAGTAGAATACTTATTCAATGGGATAGAAAAAAACAATGGTTTACATAAAATAGATCTTGGAAATAATTTCTTTGCTCTCGACAAGAGGGGTTATTACTCTGATAAATTTGCAGAAGCTATCAAAAAGCAAGGACTAATTAATCAATTCACAAATGATCTGCGACATAATCCACATATCGATAAAATCCAATCCATTATTAATGAGAGAGAAGTTAATAAGGCCATATTCTTCGAAGCCGTATCATGTTGTGATATAGAAAAGCTTAAAACGTTATTAGCCGATGATAAGGTAAACATGCACTGGACCACAGCAGATAAGGGCTATAATGCTCTGCACCTACTAGCATTATCTAAACAGCCATTGAATAAAATCGAAAATACCATAAAATTACTGTATCAACACAATTTCAAAGAGCTTCTTTATAAATATTCTGCAAGAAATGGAGGCAAGCTACAGCCCATGGAATTAGCTAATGATAAGGGAACTAATAAAGTAGCAAAGTTATTATTATCGACAAAATCCGTACAATTTAAAGCACCTGCAATTGCAAAAGCCAGTACCGTATCAAGAAAAAATTATTCAAATAACTATAAATCCTGTGGTTTATTCTCAAAATCCCTGTATGACACTACTGAGTTCCCAGCTCTTCCTACGGCAGGCCCTAACTCAAAAGGATAATATCAAATATATAACAAAAGAAATCTACTGAAAATAGGTGATCCTCTTGAGTAAATTGCATTTCCGTAATTAGTATGATAGAAATGATACGATATACCCAAAAGGATTTAGAATGCCTAAAAAGCTTGTTGCTGCAGAACTAGAATCTTTCAACAGAATGTTTGCCCAATTAGCAAATCAATCTAATAGCATCTGTTGGATGAGGAGTCTTGACTACAAAAGACAACTCTACATTAGCCCTAACTTCGAAACCATTTTCGGTGATCCGGCAAGAAAACTCTATGAGCACCCCGAATCCTGGAATAATTACTTACTACCAATTGATACTCAAAACATTTCTCAAACAATTACTGACAGACTCAACAATTTAACGATCAATGATGGTAACAATCATATGTTTTTTAGAATTGGATCGAGCGATGGTAATGTACATTATCTCAGAGATTGGAGTATCTTAATTTGTAATAAAGCAGGCGAAGCGATTGCTATTGCCGGCGTAGGTGAAAAAATTAGCCCAGAACAATGGTATGCCTTAGTTCAAAGCTCCAACAAAGCCTCGCCAACTTTGCTTCCCGGGGGCGTATCACTGAATGAGATCCTAGAGAAAGAGGCAAAACTCCAATCCATTTCATTTGAGCTAGACCAGAATCAGCCCCAACAGTCGATTAAAAATGTCAGTTGCATTCGTGTAAACAACATTACCGTTCCTCTCTCGAAAAGAGAATCGGATTGCTTGTATCACCTTCGTTTAGGACATTCAGCCAAAGAGACAGGCAAAATTCTTTTTATTTCACCTCGCACTGTTGAAACTCACATAGAAAATATTAAACAAAAAGCCTGTGTAAAGACTAAACTCGAACTTCTAACGCAGCTGATTCCTATAAACACCGCTCTTATAGAAGAATAACGTAATTTTACTGATCAATTTCATTCAATCCTCAACTATATTAATTGCATAGTCCTTCTGAACGGACGTCACCCAATCTTACCCTCAATGGATAAGTATTTTTTTAACATTAACTTTTAGAGGAAGCAATGAAATTATACAAATTAATCGAGGAAGAGAATATTTCTCTTATTGAAACTTCTATATCTAATGGAGATAATTATAGCAACATTAGTGTATTGACTATTTTAGATAAATTGAGCGCCACTTCATTATCACGACTTCGCATTAATAAAGCCATCACTGAATACGAACAATTATTTGATCCAAGGCTGCTACAAGACAACCAAACTACGGTTTTATTTCATATCGGAATAAAAATGGTTCTTTCATCCTGGAAATCGAATACTCTTTCGAATAATACACTTAAACAAAAATTGGATTTTGAAGCTTCAAGAAGACTGGCACTTTTCTGGAAAGAGACCAGAGATGAAAAATATCCTTCGATAAACACGATCACCGATTTTATCAACCAACATATACAACAAAAAGTTGATAAGTGGCTCTACAATAGATTATCTTTCGAAGAAAATAAAAGACTAACAATGCATGTCGTCAATAAGCTAATTGACATCATAAATAAAAAATCAAACACAAAATATTTTACTCTATTAAATTCTACATTCAATGTACATTTCTTACATTGCGCAGTTTTACATTTCAAAAAATCTGAATTTGACACAGAATTTTCTATTATTATAGAAGAAAAATTAAAAGATCGATGTCTTGAATTTCACTCAAGCTTATTATCAGAAAAAATAAAATCACTAACATTCTCTGGACTAATAAAAGACTGGCGATCTAATTTAATATCAATTACCATATCAGAAGAATTAGAGAGCCACTTAATTTCTATAATCGAAACAATAGAAATACCTAAAATAAGCATTCCAAAACTAACCGAAATAACACTGTATGGGATTGTAGATGATTTCAAAAAAAATCAGCTAGACCACCATCTAACTAAACACCTTAGAAACATATTCAAAGAAACACTTCACATAGCTTTTTTTGATGATTTACTTACCGACCAAACATTACAAGAATTATCATCTATAACTTCAGAAATTCTCATAAAATGGAAATCTCACAAGATAGATCTGATAATGCCGTATCCAATAGAAAAAATACTCTTACCTGACCTATATCATTTGAAAAAAAAATGTAAAAGCTTGCTCTCATCTCCTCGACTTGAAACACCTGATGGAAACCACACGACTATCCATCGAGATGATTTTGACCAATTAAAATCAGTTATTGCAAAAATTCCTAAAATGGTCGAGACACTTGTAAATCAGCACTTAAGACCTACTAATTCCCAAGTTCCAGAAAAAAACTCGGAGAATGAAGAACAAAGGCATCTAGATTTCAAGTAGTGATAAAACTTTACGTACTATTACGGAAGTAGATCCAATTTAATTACTATAATCTTCGATAAAATTAAAGCGGAGCAAATTTATCGATAATTTATGAAATCAAGGCTTTTGACTCAATTAGTTTTTATTTTATTGTTATATTGACACAATCTATTGATATAAAAGCGTGATTTTAGTATATAGATACTTATGTGGAGGAGCACCATGCATAAAACACTGATCAATGAAATTACAGGCAACCATCTTTTTCCAATGACACTCATGCTTGAATATCGAAGTGGATCGTTGGATAACAGTTTACAAGATAGAATCTCTGGTATTCTTCAAGATAATCTTTCAAAACAAGCCGAATTACCACTTCAAGAACCGTACAAATCGCTTATTTTAGACAAACCCATAACACAGACCGATCTTGAACAATGGAAAGCTGGCATCCTCAAGCCACCCAAACGACGAATCGCCATCGATCAGTACATCAAAGCCTCTCTCGCTAGCCTCTCGGACAACAAAGAGCTCACGAAAATTCACGAACTTAATCAATTTGTGTTTCTTCATCGTTTTGAAGCTTACGCAAAACATTACCCCAATCACCCAGCGATTCTCTTCAAAGAGCAAACATTGACCTATGCCCAGTTGAACTCAAGAGCAAATCAATTGGCTGGTTTTTTACAGAAACAAAAACAAATCAAGGGTATTAAAGACCAGAAAATCATTGTCGGTACATTCTTA
>JAKORL010000174.1 GCA_029777855.1 Pseudomonadota bacterium | reverse complement strand
ATAGCAGTAATACCAGCAAGATAATTTTAATTACAGTTATCATTTTTCCTCCTATCTTTCTTTGATTTTCTCTTTTATGTGTTTTTTAACGACGTCTATTAAATCCTCAATTGCTTCAGTTTCTCCTCTAAAAAAAAGGATACTCCCTCTTATGCCTAATTTTTCTACTCCTTCTTTGTCGATGATCCATCTTATCTGAACGTCTGTGCTCTCGTCTGAAAATATCTCATGTTTTCTTATCACTTTCCCGTGTGTATCTCTTTTATTGATTAGGTTGTCATACTCTTTTTGTGTTAGCGATAATACTAAATCGTCGGTTTCAAAGGTTACGTTTCTATGATAAAGTTCGTCTAAACACTCGCTAAACATCTTGCTTACACTCTCTTTGCATTCTTCCACTATTTTTCGTATTTCTTCTTTTGTCGTTTCGTTAGCAATTTCGTAGCTCATCATTTTCCCCCCTTATTTATTATCGCTCCAGCCCCTGCGCTTTTCACTGCGAAAATCACGCTTTTGGAGCATAAATAGAGTGAACATCTCATCGAACCTCGAACGTATCCGTTCGGTATAACGGTTTTGTATTTCATTAAGCCCTAAATTAGACGTTATTATAAGCAACCGAAAACCACCACCACGCCACCGATTGTAGATTTCTAATAATAATGACGTAAAAAAGGCACGGCTGGCAGGCGTATCTTCCTCTGAACCTAAGTCGTCTAATATGAAGTTACGGGAGAGCATATCATAAGCACGTACTCTCTCTTTTCGAGAATAAGCGTCCTTGGCTCGTTCCCAAATTTCTGAAGCATCTACGAACTCATAACTTACGTCTTTTCGATAGTGTTTCGGCAACACAGCTTCAGCAATCAACTCTGCCAGTAGTGTTTTACCACTGCCGACCGAACCGAATAGAGCAAATGACTTTTGTTCATTTATATTGATAAGCGCTTGTTTTAATTGTGTTACAACTTTGCTGTTATTAAGCTCATACCAGTCTGGTAATTCTAATTTATATGAGTTCGATTTTAGAAACTCAATTTTTTCCTGTTTTTTTTTAATTTCTGCCTGCTCTGCCTCAATTTTTGCTTTGAAAACAGGGTCTTTCAATCGTTGTAGATACGTTTCAATTAATGTATTTACATCATACTGTTTTAGAATTTCGCTCATTTCGTCCTCCTAAAGAAAATTCAACGGATCATCGTCTGCTATTACGATTTTCCCATTGTTCTGTTTTTTCGGTTGATAACTTATAGCACGCTCAATCGACGTCGTATTACGAAAAACCGTCGACGGATGCATATATTGAGGCACGTTGTTCTCCTTGCAATTTGCGACTTGCTTTTCTATAGCCTCGAATATCTCTTCTTTTGTGAAGCCGTCGTTGAGCCTCGCACGTATCGATGTTTTGACGGCCTCGGTTAATTTAAAGTTTTTGCCGCTCTCATCACAAAGCTTTTGGTGTATCTCTTTCACGAGTTCGAGGTCGCTCTTTTTTTCTCCCCCCACACCCCCCTCTTTAGAATTAGATATAGAATTAGATATAGATATAGATACAGGCAACCCATTGCCAATCGGTTGGCAATCGATTGCCAATGTATTGTCAATCTGTTGCTCAACGATTGTTAATATTTCCTTGAATTTATCGATGTTTTGTTGATTAGCGTCTGTCTCTATAATTTTACTTATTATAGATTTAAAAGTTTTACTGACGTTGGATAGTTTAAGCTCCTGTATTTCTCTTATGCCACCTTGAATGTGCTTATAATTATAATGGTTGTTAATTTGCAGGTATTTTACAATAAGCACCACTTCGTTGTCATTATCATATTCAATATAACCTATATCAACGAGATCATTAAGCGCTTGCGTTAATGGCTTCCCTTTTATACCTGTATCTGCTTCGATATAGGCAAGGGGCAGCCTATAAACACCAAGGATACCCCTATGCTTATT
>JAKORL010000173.1 GCA_029777855.1 Pseudomonadota bacterium | reverse complement strand
GGTTTTTTATGGTAGCGCACGGCCTGATCAGTTCGCAGTGGTGACTGCGCGTGTTCTGTTGATGCATACACCGTCCGTGAAATTAAAAACCTTTTGATAGGGGTCGGGTCGCCCGTTGGCTATTGAGATGCAGCATGCTCAATATCCAACGGGAGACCCGACCCCTTTTTCTTGCGGAACTTAGCCCATGGTGGTATCTTAAATACTTAAACCTATAGAGATTTATAGGCACGTAGCTCAGGGGTAGAGCACCACCTTGACATGGTGGGGGTCGGTGGTTCGAAACCACTCGTGCCTACCACTGTAATTTTGTTGTAAGTGAGAGATGATTCAGGAAATGCCAACAATAACGCTTCCAGATGGAAGTCAAAAGCAATTTGACCGCCCAGTCACCGTGTACGAGATAGCACAAAGTATAGGAGCAGGCCTCGCCAAAGCAGCATTAGCCGGTAAAGTGGACGGCAAACTCATTGATACCTCACGTTTGGTAGATTCAAGCGTCAATCTTTCGGTCATTACAGATCGTGACCAGGAAGGTCTAGAGATCATTCGGCATTCTGCTGCGCATTTATTAGCGCATGCGGTTAAACAATTATTCCCAAAAGCCCAAGTCACCATCGGTCCAGTGATCGAAGATGGTTTTTATTACGACTTTTCATACCCACCAGGCTTTACCAACGAAGATTTAGTGAAGATTGAAGAACGCATGGCTGAATTAGCCAGTAAAGACTACCCAGTAGCGCGCGAAGAGGTTTCACGGGAAGAGGCCATTAAACTTTTTAGGCAATTGGGCGAAGAATACAAAGCAAAAATTATTGAAGACATCCCTGCGGGTGAAACATTGACGCTCTATCGTCAAGGGGATTTCGTGGATTTATGTCGTGGGCCTCATACCCCTTCGACTGGCAGAATAAAAGCCTTTAAGTTAACCAAATTAGCCGGTGCTTATTGGCGTGGCGATTCCAACAATGAAATGTTACAGCGCATCTATGGTACTGCTTGGGCTGATAAAAAGCAGCTCACAGAATATCTCACACGTTTAGAAGAAGCTGAAAAACGCGATCATCGTAAAATTGCAAAAAAAATGGACCTCTTCCACATTCAAGAAGAAGCCCCGGGGATGATCTTTTGGCATCCTAAGGGAATGACGATCTATAATATTGTGACAGATTACATTAGAAAGTTTGTGCAAGCTCATGATTATCATGAGATTCGCACCCCTCAATTAGTGGATTGCAAGCTGTGGGAGAAATCTGGCCACTTGGCGATGTTTGGTAAGGATATGTTTCTGGTAGAGGCTGATCCGCATACGTACGCCATCAAGCCTATGAGCTGTCCCTGCCATGTTCAAGTGTTCAATCAAGGTATTAAAAGCTACCGCGACTTGCCATTACGGTTGGCGGAATTTGGATCTTGTCATCGCAATGAGCCTTCCGGAACCTTGCACGGGCTAATGCGGCTGCGTAATTTTGTACAAGACGATGCCCATATTTTTTGTACTGAAGAACACATTCAGTCCGAAGCTTCTGATTTTATTGATCAATTATTGCAAGTGTATCGTGATTTTGGTTTTTCTGATGTATTGATGAAACTATCTACCCGCCCAGATAATCGCATTGGGGATGACACACTGTGGGATAAAGCTGAGAATGCTTTAGAACAAGCATTGAATAGCAAAGGCTTAGAGTGGGGGATCAATCCAGGTGAAGGCGCATTTTATGGGCCAAAGATTGAATTCTCATTGAAGGACTGTATTGGTCGGGTTTGGCAGTGTGGAACCCTGCAAGTAGACTTTTCAATGCCGGAACGTCTTGATGCGAGATACATCGCAGAAGATGGATCCCGTAGAACGCCTGTGATGTTGCATCGGGCGATTTTAGGCTCTATGGAACGCTTCTTGGGTATTCTCATCGAGCATTACGCAGGTCAGTTTCCCCTCTGGTTGGCACCTATACAAGTCGTTGTGATGAATATTACCGAAAGCCAAGCCGAGTCAGCAGCTGAAATTACTGCTAAACTTAAGCATAACGGATTTAGGGCCATTTCTGATTTACGAAATGAAAAGGTCGGATTTAAGATTCGCGAGCACACTATACAACGGATTCCCTATCTTGTTGTGATTGGCGATCGTGAAAAAGCATCTGGTGAGGTCGCTGTGCGACAGGTATCGGGTGAAGATTTAGGTGTGATGAGTTTAGAGTCTTTGATGTCAAAATTAAAGGCATAATTGTTTTTTAAGCTAAGTAAGGTATAAACACCCGCTATTTGCAGAAAATTGTTTATGCATTAGTTAGTTTATATAACTTAGATTCCAACTGCAGAATTTAGGTTGATTTAGTGCCCACTTTAAAGTGGTTTTTTAATTACTGGAGGAAAGTAACATTAGCGTTCAGACAGAAAAGAAGCAGGCTCGCATCAACGAGGAAATTGTTTCTAAATCGATTCGACTCATTGGTGTCGATGGTGAAGTTGTTGGAATTGTTTCCAATCATGAGGCTCAATTAAAAGCGCAAGATGCTGCTTTAGATCTTGTTGAAATAGCACCTAATGCAGATCCTCCCGTTTGCCGAATTATGGATTACGGAAAGTACTTATTTGAGATTAACAAAAAACAGTCGTTGCAAAAGAAAAAGAGCAAGCAACAGCAAAGTAAAGAAGTCAAATTCCGACCATCAACTGATATCGGAGATTTCCAGATAAAAATGCGTAAAATAACGGCATTTTTGGAAGAAGGTTGCAAAGTAAAAATTACAGTTCGATTTAAAGGCCGAGAAATTATGCATCACGAATTAGGTATTGAACTATTAAAACGAGTAGAGCAAGAATTGGGTGAAAGCGCGTCAATTGACAGCATGCCTAAATCTGAAGGTAAACAAATTACCATGGTAGTGTCACCTCGTCGCTCTACTTAATCAAAGGTGAGAATTGATGGCAAATGAATCGAGTTTTATCATCGAAATTGATCTTGTAGCGAAGAAAACTCAGTTCCGTGATATAAAGACATTTGAGCTTGATCCAGCTGATACAACACATATTTACTGGATTCATTGCGATCGTTCACAAAAGGGGATGTTAAAATATTTCATCGAAAAACTGGACTTAACACCCGATGTCGTTCAAATAACGAAAAAAACTGAGAGGCCGTCACAGATTTTGGAGCGCGAAGATACTCTTACCTTGCAGATGCAATGTCTTTTGCATAAAGAAATGTTACCTGCTAAAGAATCCGCCATCGATAATTTATTGATGCACCTTACCACTTCATACTGCTTTACAATTTCACATGGAAACATACCTTTAATTAATCGATTGCTTAGCAATTTGCCTTCAGCGATACAATTTGCAAAAACGCCTTGCTTCATGATATTTTTAATACTCGATAATCTTGTCGCTCATTATACTGATATCCTCTATCACTACGAAATCAAGGCCGAAGATATC
This sequence comes from Pseudomonadota bacterium, assembly GCA_029777855.1. Taxonomy (GTDB): domain Bacteria; phylum Pseudomonadota; class Gammaproteobacteria; order JAIEPX01; family JAIEPX01; genus JAIEPX01. Next base: position 26,320 of record JAKORL010000173.1, on the reverse strand, counting down.
GATGTTTTAGGTGGCAAAGCCAATTACAAAGAAATTATAAAACTCAAGAGATTGCTGATGGATGTTAGGCGCCATACTATAATTTTGGTTAATATTCTAAATTATATTACGTCGCGTGATATAAAAGCGGTCTCTAAACATTGTCGAACATCGTTGTCTATACTTTTGACGAATACCCAAACAATCAATAATGAATCTGAATCCATTCGTGAATTATTAAATGGCACCCTCGGTCAGATCGATAATACATTAATGAGAGAAGTTAACAATACGATGCGAGTGCTTACGGCGATTGCTGCAATTTTTATGCCTCCATCTCTCATTGCAGCGATTTATGGGATGAATTTTCAGGGTATGCCAGAGCTTAGTTGGTCCTATGGATATGCCTACTCATTGGTTCTGATGTTGGCTTCTATGATTGCTATGCTTTATTACTTCAAGCGAAATAAGTGGTACTAAAATCCCTCCGATTGATTGTTCAATATACAGTCTAGAAATGAATTAGAAATCCTGTTTTTTTATTATAATATTGCACATATTGACCGCTTTTAGTTGATAATTTACCTTGAAATTTATATTGTATGTCTGTACAATGCGGAAAATTATTAAAAAATTTAATCAAATCAATATGAGGTTTTTATGAAAAGAGTAAGAGAGCAAAAGTCAGAACGAAAATTAGCCGAGATGGTAAATTCTCCCCCTAAGCAAGTACCAAAACGCTCAAAAGAATTCTTAGGTAAATCAGCCTTGAGATTTAATTTCTTACCTAATCAACCTGAGAATTCAGAACACACTGTTTCTTTATTTCTTGACTGGACAAAGAAATGGAATGCTTTTCTTATATCCTATGTATGGTGTCAGTTACATCCTGAAAATAGGCTATACTATTTATACGAAGAAGATTACCCCATTAAATCTTCGAGGGAATCTTTACGGTCTCTAGACATCAATAAAGTCAAACAATCACCACACGCTGCAGTAATCTTAAAAGCTTTAGATCAATGTGACTCTTTTGATTATCATATGACCATAGAGCCTGTAGATATTGCAGGTTTGGGGCCTTTTTACCGAAGCCTTGAAATTTATCATAATCACATTGAAGGTGGTTATAAAGCGTTGGATCTATTATTAGCCCACTGCGAGAGGGTGATCAATGATCTATCGGCTTCACCTACATTTTCAGAATACCAAGAAATGTGTAATGATTTAGAAAAAAATATTTTACCTGCTTTGGATGACTATATTGAGAATCTTTTTTGTTTTCCAGCATCAATTGATAAAAAAATTAACGCGCTTAAACCAACGCGGTTGAAAGATTATCTGTTGTCTATTCTTGAAGATAAGAAAAAACAATTCATTGTGCTAAGAGACAAATTAAACGCACAAAGAAGTATGATTTCTATTTTTATCGATGACATCAAGGCTGAAGTGCAAGATTTGCAGGAGGGTGCTTCTGCGCTTATTGAGTTAAGAGAGCAAGATTGTCCAGTGCAAGAGTCTACAGAATCAATTCCTCACAGCAGCTTTCCAAGGGGTTGCTGATTGATCTCCTAATTCTACCAGAGTGCTATTTATCGTCGCTCGTTCTTGTGCGAGTTGTATTCGGAATTGATCTGTCCTAGCTCGCATTCTATTTAATCGGTCGTGCTGCTGGCCGGGTTGATTGGGCTCTAGAGCTGCTGTGTTCTCTTGCGTATTATTTTGTTTGTTCATCTTTATTACATCCTGTGTTTCGTTTAAGTTAATGTTTAACTGGCAAAAAATCATTGAGCTTCTTGCTATGATTATTTGCAGTTTCTAATTACTGGACGAAAGATTAACTTATATTGAGGCAGAATGGAAGATCCATAAAGTGAAACTTTGTAGACGATACGGCCAGGAGACTACTTAAAGGATTATTAGGATTGCATACATTACTGGCCCAGCTTGAAGTGCTTGTTTCATGATACACCTCGTAAATATTTTTTAGTATATACTATTAATTCAGATGTCAAATCATTCAGGATACATGATGGATATTAATTGCTGTCACGTTGGTTAATTTCATTTGTGAATAATTCAGTACGATAGTGGCCGCTATTATCCTTTTTGAAAAGAGTGAAAAGGTAAGTTGTGATATCACCGATAATTTTTTCGATTTTCCAGGGTGGATTGAGAATGACCATTCCGCAGCCGATAATTCCCGATTTTTCTTGAGGGATAGCTGTGAGTGTAAATTCGCTCACGAGAGTGGGGGCGAGTTTTTCTCTCAAGATTTCTCGAGTAAAGGGTCGATGTTGAAGTGACACAATAGGATACCAAATCATGTAAATCCCTGTAGGGAATCGTTGAAAACAATAGTGTAAACATCTCAAAATAGCAGAAAATTCATCGGTTCTTTCAAAGGGTGGGTCAATCAAAATGCAGGCCCGAGCCGGAATAGGGGGGAGGATGGCGGGCAGAAATTCATAAGCATCACGATGATGACAGTGGATATTGGGGTTTTTACCTAAAGTGAGTTTTAAGCTATTAAAGTCTGCTGGATGTAGTTCGTTGACAATCATGTGGTCATCTGGGCGTAACAGGTGTTTAGCGATCATGGGAGAGCCAGGGTAACAACGCAAGTCACCATGGTGTTGGTAGTCATTGATCAAATCGATGTAGTGTTTCAGATCTGGAAGCGGATCTTGAGCATGTAATAGTTTGTCGATGCCTTGGAGGTACTCTTTAGAGCGTTGGGTTTCTTCGCGCGTTAAATCGTAGTTTCCGATGCCTGCGTGGGTATCAATGTAGCAAAAAGGCTTATTTTTCTGTTGCAAAGCATCGATAATGGTAACTAATAGGGCATGTTTGAACACATCGGCGAAGCTGCCTACATGGTAAAAGTGTCTGTAATTCATACTCGGTCTTATGATAGAAAAGATGCCATGATATAGTAGGGGTCAGGAAGGGGTCAAATCTAAGATTGATACATTCTTAAATAACAGGCTATATAATGGCGAAGTGCTAGTTTAGAGAATGTATCAATCTTAGATTTGCCCCCTTTTGGGTGTTGCTGTCGCCTACTAAACATGATAGGATCGCGTGTTTTGGGGGAAATAGGCCCTTTTTGGAGTACTTATAATGCCTAAATTGAAAGTGAAAAGTGGAGCGAAAAAGCGCTTCAAGGTGACTGCTGGTGGTATTAAACGACGACGTGCCTACCGCAATCACATATTAACGAAGAAAAGTACCAAGTTGAAACGTCATTTACGTGGTTTGGCGTTGCTTGGTAATTCGGATGTCCGTTCAGCACGGCGTATGCTGGCTTTACAGTAGCTATTGTTTACTGACTGATTTTTTGGGAGAGAGAAAATGCCAAGAGTAAAACGGGGTGTCACGGCAAGAGCAAGACACAAAAAAGTATTAGTCCTAGCGAAGGGCTATTACAACGCGCGACGAAAAGTATATCGTGTTGCAAAGCAAGCGGTTATTAAAGCGGGTCAATATGCATACCGTGATCGTAAAGCTAAGAAACGTGTATTTCGTAGTTTATGGATTGTTCGAATCAATGCTGCTGCACGTCAGTTTGGTTTGTCTTATAGTCGATTTATGAATGGATTGAAACGAGCCAATATTGGTATCGATCGAAAAGTATTATCGGATATTGCTGTTCATGATCACGATGGTTTTGGTCGCTTAGCTGAGATGGCAAAAGCGGCACTTGCTCATCAGTAGTCACTCAGCAACCATTGCATGTAATTAATTCATTTTGAAAATGCATTAATTACTCTAAAAAAGCCGCACTGCGGCTTTTTTTTTGAACAAATGAGGATAGTCATGCAACAGGATTTAGAAAATATGGTGTCAGCAGCACATCAAGCGATTAAGGCTGTTGATAATTTGCAAGCGTTGGCTGAAATTCGTGTACACTATCTGGGTAAAAAAGGTACCCTCACTGATTTATTGAAAGGATTAGGCACATTATCGCCAGAAGAGCGTCCACGCATAGGTCAACTTGTCAATGAAGCAAAAGAAAAAATACAAGAACAAATTGAAATTCGATCACAAAATTTAATTCAAAATCAGCTGCAACAGAAATTAGAGAGTCAACGATTAGATGTGACATTACCGGGACGAGGCGAAAATTTGGGTACAGCGCATCCATTAAATCAAGTGCGCGAAAGAGTGGAGACAATATTTAAATCAATGGGATTTAAAATTATTGAAGGCCCAGAAATTGAGAGCGAATATTATAATTTTACTGCGCTTAATATTCCTGAGCATCATCCTGCGCGTGCAATGCAAGATACATTTTATTTAGAGGACGGTAATCTTTTACGTACGCATACTTCGCCAACTCAAATTCATGTTATGGAAACGCAAAAACCTCCGATTCGAATTTTAACACCTGGTCGTGTGTTTAGACATGAATATGATCACAGTCATACACCGATGTTTCATCAATTTGAAATGTTGATCATTGATGAACATACGACCATGTCAGATTTAAAAGGAATTTTATCAGATTTTTTAAATCATTTTTTTGAATCAGAATTTGAATTACGATTTCGAGCCTCTTATTTTCCATTTACAGAACCCTCGGCAGAAGTAGATATTCAGTGTGTAAAATGTCATGGAAAGGGTTGTCGAGTTTGCAAAGGAACGGGGTGGCTAGAAATTTTAGGTTGTGGCATGGTGCATCCTAATGTGCTTGCTGCGTGTAATATCGATAGTGAGCGCTATCAAGGATGTGCATTTGGTATGGGCATCGAACGATTAGCGATGCTTTATTATGGTATCGATGATATCCGATTATTGTTTGAAAACGATTTGCGTTTTCTACGTCAATTTTAAACCTAATACATAGTTTAAGGGTGTGCAATGAAATTCAGTGAGCAGTGGTTGCGTCAGTGGGTGGATCCACCGATCGAAACAAAAACGTTATGTGATCAACTCACATTAGCAGGTCTTGAAGTCGACAGCATCGAACCTGTCGCAGGTGACTTTACCAATGTGATTGTGGGTGAAATAATAAGTACCGAACAACATCCAGATGCAGATCGATTAAAAGTTTGTCAAGTTAATATCGGTGATGAAGCGCTCACCATTGTTTGTGGTGGCAAAAATGCTCGAGCTGGAATCAAAGTGGCGGTTGCACAAATTGGCGCAGTTTTACCCGGTGATTTTAGAATAAAAAAATCTAAAATTCGTGGGGTCGTTTCTTATGGAATGCTGTGTTCTTCTGAAGAATTAGGATTACCTAAAGATATAGACGGAATTATTGAATTACCTGCAGAAGCACCTATTGCTGCAGATGTACGTGATTATTTGCAGTTAGATGATAGTTGCATAGATATTGATTTAACACCCAATCGTGGCGATTGTTTGAGTATTATTGGAATTGCACGAGAAGTATCAGCATTAAATAATTCTCCACTTTTGAAAGAAATCTCTGCACATATTCCTCCCGTAACAAAAAAAACACTTCCTGTTAAAATTTCTGCTCCTACTGGATGTAATCGATATGTCGGACGTATTATTTCTGGCATTCCAAAAAATATGACTACACCAATATGGATGCAAGAACGATTACGTCGCAGTGGAGTCCGTTCAATTAGTCCTATTGTTGATGTAACAAATTATATTATGATCGAAATGGGACAGCCCATGCACGCTTTTGATCTAGAGAAAATCAAAGGTGGAATAGATGTTCGTTTTGCACGCGATGGCGAAACCTTAACATTGCTCGATGGAAAAACAATTGCTCTTAATGAATCGTCACTCCTAATTAGTGATCATGAAAAACCCCTTGCTTTAGCGGGTGTTATGGGTGGTGCAAATTCAGAAGTCACTGATACTACTACCGATATATTATTGGAAAGTGCCTATTTTGATCCATTAACAATTCGTGCAATGGCAAGAGACTTTGGACTCAGTACGGACGGTAGTTATCGCTGGGAACGTGGCGTTGATTTTACAATGCAAATGGCCGCTATCGAATATGCCTCCGAATTAATTACGCACATTGCGGGTGGGGATCCAGGGCCAGTTTTTGAAATCACAAAAGGGGAGTTTCCTAAACGAGATTCAATTTCTTTGCGTCGAGACCGTATTTCCAAAATACTGGGTATACATATTGCCGATGATGATGTAGAACGTTATTTAAAGGCCCTTGGTTTATCTGTGAAAAAAAATGAAGATGGCTGGACTGCGGTTGCGCCGAGCTATCGTTACGATCTGCAAGCCGAACATGATTTGATCGAAGAATTAGCGAGAATGTACGGTTATAATCATATTCCCACAACGCGCACCTCTATTCCAATGGCACCGCAAGTTGATTCAGTACTCCTAACAAACACCAATCGCGTGCGTGAATGTTTAATAGATCGTGGATATCATGAGGCAATCACTTACAGTTTCGTCTCACCCGAAATAGAAGAAATTTTCACACCTAATTATGAGCCTTATCATTTACTCAATCCGATTTCTTCAGAAATGTCTGTGATGCGTACGACATTATGGCCTGGTTTATTGCAGGCATATCAACATAATGCTGATCGACAACAAGACAGAATTCGATTATTTGAAATAGGAATGTGTTTTTATGACAAAGTTGAATTAATACAAGAACATTGGGTTGGAGGATTATTGGCGGGAAATCAACAAGCAGAGCAATGGGGTTTGAAATCAAAGCCTGTGGATTTTTTCGATATTAAATCGGATGTGGAAAAGTTAATTACACTGACTCGACAAAATAGTGCCTTTGAATTTATTTCCGCAGAACATCCCGCGCTACATCCAGGGCAATCTGCTCGGATCGACTTTAAAGGGAAATGGGTCGGCTGGCTTGGACAGTTGCATCCAGCTATCTCTCAAAAATTTGACTTGCGTCAGAATGTTTATTTATTTACACTCAAATTGTCTAGTATTATCAATACATTGCTGCCACAATATCAACAGGTATCGAAGTTTCCGTCAGTACGTCGAGACATCGCTGTTGTTGTTGATACTGCGGTACAGGCCCACGAGCTCATTAGTGTGGTTAGGAGCTCAGGTGGCGAATGGATCGATGATGCACAGATCTTCGATGTATATTCGGGTGAGGGTATTGGTGTAGGCAAGAAAAGTATTGCTTTAGCCATTACCCTTTTGCATGCCGAGCGTACGTTAACTGACCAGGAAGTGAATGAAGTGATGGACCACGTGGTTTTACAGTTGAAAAACACATTCAACGTAACATTAAGGGCTTGATTTACTATGGCAATCACTAAGGCGGATATTGCTGAGCACCTTTTTAGCTCACTCGGTTTGAATAAACGCGAAGCTAAAGAAGTGGTAGAACTTTTTTTTGAAGAAATTCGACAAGCGCTTGAAAGTGGGGAAATGGTCAAATTATCTGGCTTTGGAAATTTTATGTTGCGCGATAAGTGTGAAAGACCCGGTCGTAATCCGAAGACAGGTAAGGAAGTGCCCGTTACAGCACGTCGTGTCGTAACGTTCCGTGCGGGCCAAAAGCTTAAATCCAGGGTGGAAAAATATGCAGGAAATGAATCTCAGGAAGACCAAGACACCTAAGACTGAGTTACCACCGATACCCGATAAGTTTTTCTTTTCGATCGGTGAAGTCAGTCAGTTGTGTGATCTTAAACCCCATGTGTTACGTTATTGGGAACAAGAATTTCCCCAATTATCGCCTTCAAAAAGACGCGGGAATAGGCGATATTATCAGCGAGATGATGTATTAACCATCAGAGAAATTCGATCGTTGTTGTATGAGCAAGGCTATACCATTGAAGGGGCTCGTGCTCGTTTATCCTCGAAAGAGAATAAATCGAATAAGATCGAGCAGCGATCAAAAGATTTATTAAGCAAAGTGGTATCAGATTTAGAAAATGTTTTAGCAGATTTGGAATAATTCTGGTAAATCCGGAGATTCAGTATTATTCTGCTTCGCAGTAGATTGTTGATGCATTATCCAGGGTAGAGATTTGTCGGGGCGTAGCGCAGCCTGGTAGCGCACTTGCATGGGGTGCAAGGGGTCGAAGGTTCAAATCCTTCCGTCCCGACCATTAATCTGGATAGAGTATCTATCATCTGCATGTCGAAGGGACTTGTACACCTGCACAAAAGTTGAATTATCTTGCTTACCCTCTCAAAATAATACGACCACTTTTTTTGAACTACCTACTTGAGTGCTAGACTCCATTCATGAGAACATGCCTTAAGTTTGTTTTTAATTAATAGTGTGAGAACAGAGCTCCAATATGGACAGCAAATTATTAGATATACTAGCTTGCCCGATTTGTAAAGGTAAGCTATTGTATAAAAAAAATGATCAAGAGTTGGTTTGTCGACTTGATCGATTAGCGTTCCCGATACGGGATGGAATCCCGATAATGTTAGAGCGTGAAGCTCGACGTATTACAGAACATGAGGTAGAAAAATGACTTTTAGAGTGATTATACCAGTTCGTTACGCATCTGATCGGATGCCTGGAAAACCACTGATGGAGATAGCAGGTAAATCTATTTTAGAGCGTGTTTATTTGCAATGCCTGCAAAGTGGTGCTGAAAGTGTCGTTATTGCAACGGAAGACGAACGAATCAAAGACGCCGCTGCAAAATTTAATGCACCCGTTTGCATGACTTCAAAAAATCATCAATCAGGCACAGAGCGATTAGCAGAAGCTGCAACTGTTTTAGGTTATGAGGAAGATGAAGTTGTTGTGAATGTTCAAGGTGCAGAACCTTTAATTCCACCCGTTGTTATTCATCAAGTGGCGAATAATTTGCGCGATCATGAAAATGTCCGTGTTTCAACATTGTGCGAAAAAATTACTGACGTCAAAGACCTTTTTAATCCAAATACAGTCAAAGTTGTCATGAACAAACGGAGCTATGCGTTGTATTTTTCTCGTGCGCCTATCGCGTGGGAGCGAGATAATTTTCCACAACAGCCCGATACTGAATTAAAAGGTTTGCATTATCGACATGTAGGAATCTATGCCTATCGAGTCGGGTTTTTACAAGAATATCTGTCGTGGGATCCTTGCCCGCTTGAAAAAATGGAATCACTCGAGCAATTGCGAGTATTGTGGTACGGCGGTCGTATACATGTTGATCTTGCTAAAGAGCATGTACCAACGGCGGTTGATACTGAAGAAGACCTCGAGATTGTCAAAAAGTTAGTTGGGAAAAAATAAGCTGACGTCTTGCTCGGTGAATACTCTGTATATCAGCCAGCTCATTTTAAAAACGGGGCACTAACGCTTTAGTCCGTTTTTTCTTTATCCGTTGATTCCGATGCTTTTTCGTCTGTTGTCGCACGAATAATCAAGGGTTTCTGCTGCTCAGGTGTTTTGCTCGCTTCTGTAGCAACGTCTGATCCAGTCGTGGTACTCGGAATTTTGGCTGATGTGGCAGTCGCAGTCGGAATATCCGTCGCAGGAGTAGTAGTGCTCGAAGGTGCGCTCGAGAGTTTTGTGTTGTCAGTCGTAGGAGCAGGAGCTGCAGCTACTGTTGTGGAAGATGTACTGGTTGGTTTCTGGGTAGGAGCGACGGGTGTAGTGTATGGCGCGCGAGCGGATGTCGGTTGAGCAGAAGACTGAGTGGCTGTTGAAGCTGGAGTTGTGGTTCCAGTAGCCGAAGTCGTACTTGCAGAACTCGGTACAGTTTCTGCAGCGGTTTTAGTCTGCGGTACTGGGTTTTCTAAGTTTGTGTTGCTTACTGATGAGAGTTTTTGTGTGCTTTCATTTGATGTGGTCTCTTTTAGTTTTTTCTCACTGGGTATAAAACCATCGCTTGTGATCGGAGGCAGAGTAGTGGCTATTGGCGCCGCTGCTGAAATGGTGACGGCTTTAGTGGGTTCTGCAGAACCTGTTTCTGATTTTGGAATTCCAGGTTGAGCGACATTTGACATGCTACTTGGGGTTTGTTCTGTAGACTGCGTTGTAAAAGTGAATGTTGGTTGACTAGCTGCTGCAGTCGTTTTTGGAGATTCCAATTTACTTTCTGAGACACTTTTCTGAGCATCAATGATATTTTGAGATTTTGTAGGGACAGGGGGCATTGAAGCAGCGGCTTTGATTTTAATAGGGGCTTCTTCTGCACGAGGTTCCTGTACGGGTGGTTTGATCGCAACCGGTGGGGCAGTAGGCGTAATTTTAGAGGTGTAGCCCTGCTCTTCATATTGTGATGAGGTCGAGGGATTTTTTCCTGGTGTAGGTCTGGTTCGCTGACCTGATGGACGTTGACGGGGTTCACCGCGACGCTGGTTGGATCGATCAGAAGGTTTGTTTTCATTGTATCGACTACTTGACCTAGGTCGAGAGCCAGTGGAACTTTCTTGGGAAGATTGACCTTCCATCGTCTCATCGCTACGCGGTCTACGTGAACGTTGTTTTCCAGCGGGAGCGCGAGAAGTGTAAGAGGGTTTGCTTTGAACCGATTGAGGTACTGATTCGGTTCCAGGGCCTTCAGAATCTTCGTCCTGTTGGCCAAACATGCTGCTCCACAGGCGTTTCATTATACCACCGCTTTGCGCTGTTTTTTCTGGCCGAGTTGGATACAATTGTTGAACGGCTGGTTTGTCGGGTGTTGCGCGGTCAGCAGCTGTTGGCAGATTGATGTCAACTTGAGCAACTTGGAGTCGGTCAGAACTTGCTACGCCGCTTTCGTCAATATCTGAAACACGTATGCGTTTTTTAATAAAGTTCGAAGATTGTAAATTCGGATTAGGAATCACTGATACTTTTACATCGTGATTTTTTTCTATACCTGCTAATAAATGTCTTTTTTCATTTAACAAATACGTAGAGGCTTCAGTAGAAGCTTGGACAACAATTTCTGAGGTTTGTGGTTTGAGAGCTTCTTCTTCAATAATGCGAACAAGGGTAAGAGCGACTGAATCGACACTGCGAATCGTTCCGTGTCCACTACACGTCGGGCATACATGCTGATGTGAATCTCTGAGTGAAGGTCTTAGCCGTTGTCGTGACATTTCAAGCAAGCCAAATCGAGAAATGCGTTGTAATTGAATTCGAGCGCGATCGTTTTTTAATGCTCTGCTTAGATGTTTTTCGACTTCAACTTGATTGCTGGGATCTATCATGTCGATAAAATCGATGACGATGAGCCCACCAATATCGCGTAATCGTAATTGACGTGCAATTTCTTTAGCGGCTTCGAGATTTGTATTAAATGCAGTTGATTCAATATTTCGACCTTTAGTTGCACGGGCAGAGTTTACGTCAATAGAAACCAGTGCTTCGGTATAATCGATAACAATGGATGCGCCAGAAGGTAAATCGATTGTGCGTTTATAGGCGGTTTCAATTTGGTGTTCGATACCATAGCGGCTAAATAGCGGTGTAGGATCAGAGTAGAGTTTTACGCGATCTGCAACGTCAGGTCGAATTTGTTCAAGATAATGTTTTGCATTTTGAAATTCAGTTTCATCATCAATAATGATTTCAGCGGTATCTTGTCGGACGTAATCTCGAATGGCGCGAATAACGACATTACCTTCTTGGTGAATCAAAAACGGAGCTGATCGCGTTTTTGCCGCAGCAACGATGTTGTTCCAGTGAGAAAGAAGGACCTCTAGATCCCATTTTAACTCATCATTAGTGCGTCCAATGGCAGCTGTTCGTACGATTAAACCCATTCCATCGGGTACACTCACTTGATTTAAAATTTCTCGAAGTTGATCGCGTTCATCACCTTCAATGCGTCTAGAAATTCCGCCAGCACGTGGGCTATTGGGCATCAGTACCAGATACGAGCCCGCTAAACTGATGTAAGTGGTGAGGGCAGCTCCTTTGTTGCCGCGTTCTTCTTTTTCCACTTGGATCATGATTTCTTGGCCTACGCGAAGTAATTCGCGAATATTCATGCGGCCTTCTTGATCTGGTCTGTTGATAAAATATTCTCGAGATATTTCTTTGAGAGGTAAGAAGCCGTGCCGTTCGCTACCATAATCAACAAAAACGGCATCGAGGCTAGGCTCAATACTGGTAATTTTTGCTAGATAAATATTACCGATTTTTTGTTCGAATCCTGGGCGTTCGGTAATGAAATCATACAGGACATTTTCAGATACAATCGCCACGCGCTTCTCATCACGTTGAGAAGCATTAATTAACATTCTTTCCATTCTATTCAACTCATGTCAGTACCACGATAAGAGATACCGGCTATAGAGCTTATAAACATGCTCTCACAAAATAGTGAGCACGTATGATGAGAAATGTCACATCAGTATTATTATTAACCGTACTCACGTGGTGCGGTTTTAACTTGATTTGCTTGCCCTTTTCTAAAAAGGGTTTTTTCATTTCTTGTAAATCCTTTCATCATCATCTTCTTAAAGTTAGAATTCTTCTAACTTATTACAACTCATTAGCTCGGCCGATTCTCGCTCAGCGCGATGCGTTTAAATTATCATTGTGGAATCTTCCACAATACCCAATCTTTAGCAGCCGGTTCCCATTAAACTTATGAACCGCTGTCATCAAAAAAACGTTTCAAATTCGCAATTTGTGTTAAACTTTAATTGGCATTAATCACTATAAAATCACGTAGTTAGTGAATGCACGTTTAAACCAGGTCAGTATAACAAACTTTCTGACTTTGATCAAATTAATTGTAGAGGTTGATTTTGGTAGGTGATACTTTTAGCCAAGTTCAGAACATAACGGTCGATGAGGGATCTGATCAACAGCGCGTTGATAATTTCTTGGTGAAGAAATGCAAAGGTGTTCCCAAAACGCGATTGTATCGTGCCATTCGGGAAGGTGAAGTACGCGTCAATAAGCGTCGAATTAGTGCCGATTATCGTCTAAAAGTAGGGGATTTGGTGCGAATTCCGCCTTTGAGGCGGCCACAGGAAAAGCCAGTAATCGATATTAAAAAAGCTCACAGGCGACTCAAGGATTTAGAAAAAGAAATTATTTTTGAAGATCAGGATATTCTAGTTCTGAACAAGCCGGCTGGGTTAGCGGTGCATGGTGGGAGTGGAGTCATGTTGGGTGTGATAGAGACGCTTCGTTTGCTAAGGCCTCATGCTAAAATGTTGGAGCTTGTGCACAGGCTAGATCGGGATACCTCAGGATGTCTATTGGTGAGCAAAAAATCTAGTATAAATAAAAAGTTACAGGCACAATTTAAAGATAAAACTGTCAAAAAGACGTACCTCATGTTGGTTCACGGTCGTTGCGAATTTAATCAACAAAACGTTGATTTGCCATTGCTCAGAGATGTATTGATTTCCGGCGAGCGGATGGTAAAGGTAAATCCAAACGGCAAGGAATCTGTCACACAATTTAAAGTGATTAAGCGTTTTAAAAACGCTACTTTATTGGCAGCTAGACCGCTGACTGGCCGCACCCATCAACTACGCGTACATGCTAAAGCCATAGGGCATCCGATCATTGGTGACACTAAATACGGCGATCGCGACCTGGATAAACTACTCAAAGGTCCATCCAAACACCGATTATACCTCCACGCTGCGAGCCTTTCGATCCAAGACCCACGCACTGATGAATCCCGAACTTTTTGTGCCGTCCTCGAAGCGGGTTTTGCCCAGCAATTACGGGAGCTGCGGAAGCAGCTCAGATAGATCGGATTAGATCTCAGTTTGATAGGTTGTGATGGGTGCATAATAATGTCTTCTAGTATCTTGCTATACAAATTCGGGCAGATTTTTCTTTATTTCAAGGGCGAAATTATCAATAAGAATTGAATTTGTCGGAAAATTTACTTCAATCGGGCCCGAAAATTCGAAAAGATCTAACAACTTGAGATGCGACGACGGTCAGTAAGGTTTTGCGATGAACTGATCAATGGCAATGCCGTTTTTGCTAGTAGGGGCGTCTGTTCGGCGAAGCATCATCGTGATCATGAGTTTTTGTTCAACAGTTTTACCGGTTTCGGCTTGATAGTGGACAAGTAGGGCTACTTGCACTTGCCATTTGTAAACATTCATATCGACGCCTTCCCATAAAATTTTAGGGGGCTCGATTGGGGTTGAAGTGACTGTAATTTTATCGTTTTTGACTTTTTGGATATTTCCGGAATTTTTGAGAGCTTTATAGTAGTGAATCCATCCCAACGGGGTGAAGTAAGAAGAATAATCAGCCAACCAAGTGTCCAAGTTGTTGTAATTATAATAGAAAGACATCACTGCGGCGTCGCGTACCCAATTCACTAGGGAAACTGGCTGGATATCGGGATATTGTAGCCTGAGATTTTTTTTAGTCGCTTCTTTCATTAGCTCAGTGGGAGAGGGCGAAGGTGGGGTGTTGGCGTACGTTGTTGCTAATCCAAGTGTGGAATTCAATAGCACGACAATCAGCGCTGACTTGAGCAATTGAATTAAGGGCAATCGAATCATAGCATCTCCTTATACGCAAATCGATTCATTAACGTACTATATATGGATTTATTCTTTGACACAATACCTTAATATTGAGTATGATCTACCCTATGAATTCAACACATTTACGTAAAAATATAAATCCCGTTCAGTTAGCAAAACAGACTGAAGAGATCCAAGGTAAGTTACCTTTGATTGATTGTGAACGTTTGGATCCCCTGCTGAGAGAATCGGGGGCGAGTGTTGACTTTTTATTACAATTTATGCAGGATGACGCAATGCGGACTATAGTTCGTATGAGTGTGAGTGCTGAGTGCATTGTAGAGTGCGGTCGATGTTTACGGCCGATGCCTTATCAGATCGCTCATTCAGTTGAGCTGGCCGTTGTGGCCAATAATGATGAGGCATCAGAATTGCCGAGTTCTTATGAACCTTTACTGCTAACTGAAAGCGTCGTAGATTTAGTGTCGCTCATTGAAGATGAGTTGTTACTGAATTTACCTGTAATGCCGAGCCATTCAGAATCTGAATGTTCAGCCTCGATACCACGTCAGTGGACGAGTAACGAGACGGAGAAATTAAGTGGACCGTTTGCGATTCTGAAGAAACTCAGTGATTCGAATTTTGAGTAGAATGACCACGAAAGGTAAAACTCACAGATTTTTTCCAAGGTCGGGTGGAGAAAATAATTTTAATACCGGAGTTAACACTCTAGTTAATGAGGATTTAAAATTATTTTATACGCCCGAGATTGGTAAAATATGTGAGTTTGAATTTGCGATAAATTATGAGGAGTGTTAAAAATGGCAGTACCTAAGAGTAGAATCCCCCCGCGTAGACGCGGCAATAGACGTGCACACAGTGCATTAAGTGATCCGGCGATCACGATTGATCAAACTTCTGGTGAAACTCATCGTAGACACCATATGACGGCTGATGGCTACTATAAAGGTCGGCAAGTCGTTGAAAAAGCAGAACTTTCGGCTGACGACGAAGAGTAATCGCCTTGGAATTTATCACCATTGCCATTGATGCAATGGGCGGAGACTATGGGACTAAAGTCACTGTTCCTGCTGCATTAAAAGCGTTGGCGCAGCATCCTGAATTACGATTAATTCTGGTCGGTGATCAGCACGAATTACAATCTCAGCTTAGCAATAATACTTTTGCTGATCGCATCGAAATACGACCGGCATCTGAAATTGTAACAATGGATGATTTGCCGTCTGTAGCCTTGCGTTCAAAAAAAGATTCATCAATGCGAGTGGCGATCAATTTAGTCAAAGAAGAGCGGGCTCAAGCGTGTGTGAGTGCGGGAAATACTGGCGCGCTGATGGTTATTGCTCGATTTGTATTAAAAACACTGCCTGGTGTCGATAGACCCGCCATCATTACTTCCTTACCAACCATGATTGAAAATAAAGAAGTTCGAGTGTTGGATCTAGGTGCTAATGTTGATTCAACTGCAGAGCACTTATTTCAATTTGCCATTATGGGATCTTTACTCTGTAAAGCGGTCGACAATAATGAAAATCCCCGCGTAGGATTATTAAATATTGGCGCGGAGGAAATGAAAGGGAATGATCAAGTTAAAGAAGCTGCACACCGATTAATGCAAACAGAATCGATTAATTATATTGGTTATGTCGAGGGTGATACTATTTTTTCTGGTAAAGTTGATGTGGTTGTGTGTGATGGATTTGTGGGTAATGTTGCATTAAAAACATTAGAAGGTGCTGCAAAATTATTTGCACATTATCTAAAACAATCCTATCGATTTAATTTGTGGTCTAAAATTATGGCGCTTTTATCTAAACCTATTTTTAAACGATTAAAATATTCAATTGATCCAGGTCGGCGTAATGGGGCTAGTTTATTAGGATTACGTGGAATAGTGATTAAGAGTCATGGTGGTGCTGATGTAGCAGCATTTACGCACGCCATTTCTGAGGCTGTACTTGAAGTGCGCATGAATGTAAGAGAAAGAATTGAGCATTTAGTGGCAGAGACATTAGGAACGCCGCCAGTTGAGGATTAATTTTGGGGTCTGATCCTTCAAGATTGTACCCTAGTTATCACGCTAAGTAATTGGATAAAGTTCTGTAGTGGATAGTGACTATTTTGCTTTTTTGTTCCCTATTTCATTATTCAATATTTAGGCTTGGTTAATAATAGGAGTAAATTAAATGCAAAAAGATTTAGGTATTGTTTTTCCTGGGCAAGGCTCTCAATCAGTTGGGATGTTGATGACACTTGCTGACCATTACCCCATTATTCAATCCACATTTTCTGAAGCGAGTGAGCATTTAGGCTATGATTTAAGCCATATTATTGCACATGGCCCTGAAGAAAAATTAAATACGACAGAAATTACACAACCTGCACTATTAGCCGCCAGTGTTGCATTATGGAGAATTGTGAATACTAAAAATGCAGTAAAACCAGCGTTTTTAGCAGGCCACAGTTTAGGTGAATACAGTGCATTAGTGTGTGCAGAGGCGATTGAATTTGGTGATGCATTAAAATTAGTTCAAGCGCGAGGTCAGTATATGCAAGCGGCTGTACCTACAGGATTTGGTGCTATGGCAGCGATAATTGGTCTCGATAATGATCGGATTGCATTGCTTTGTGAAGAAGCCGCGGAAGGTGATGTGGTTTCCCCGGCCAATTTTAATGCCATTGGTCAAACAGTCGTTGCAGGCGAGAATGCGGCTGTTGAACGATTAATTGATTTAGCGAAAGCTGCTGGTGCAAAATTAGCGAAGAAAATTGCAGTGAGTGTCCCTTCTCATTGTGAGCTGATGAAGCCTGCAAAAAATAAATTAATAACAGCATTGTCAGATGTCAAAATTTCAACACCTAAAATACCTGTTGTTCATAATGTAGATGTCGAATGTCATTCACATCCCGATGAAATTCGTCATGCATTAGCTGAACAATTAGATCATCCTGTGCGATGGGTGGAGACAATTCAATGGCTATCCCAAAATGGGATAAAAACGTTGTGGGAGTGCGGTCCTGGTAAAGTATTGGCAGGATTAGTAAAGCGAATTGATAATTCCATTGAAGTATTGGATTTAAGTTCGCAAGTGCAATTGGTTGCATTAATGGAAAAAACGGAACTGGCATAGAGGAGAAATTAAAATGAGCGAGCAAAATAGAATTGCTTTAGTGACGGGTGCTACGCGAGGCATTGGTAAAGCGATTGCTTTGGAATTAGCAAAACAAGGTGCCACCGTTATTGGCACTGCAACCACTGAAACAGGTGCCGAATCCATTAGTCAATATATTGCTGAGGCAGGATTTCAAGGTACAGGTCTTGCCTTGAATGTCACAAGTCCAGAATCTATAAAAAGTGCACTAGCGGTAATAGAAGAAAAATTCGGTGTACCAGAAATTCTTGTCAATAATGCTGGAATCACCCGTGACAATTTATTGCTGCGCATGAAAGATGAAGAATGGGATGATGTTATTAATACAAATTTAACGGCTATTTTTCGATTAACCAAAGCGTGTATTCGGGCAATGGTAAAAGCCCGTTGGGGACGTATTATTTCAATTAGCTCCGTTGTGGGTACATCAGGCAATGCAGGGCAAGCGAATTATGCGGCTTCAAAAGCAGGATTAATTGGATTTACCAAATCTATAGCACAAGAAGTTGCCACTCGTGCGATTACTGCCAATGTCGTTGCTCCCGGATATATTGCCTCTGACATGACTGATACTCTCAAGGATGATCAAAAAAATGCCATTCTGAGCAGAATTCCCATGCAACAAATCGGCCAACCCCAAGACATCGCTAATGCCGTTGCCTTCCTTGCTTCCGATGCAGCCTCCTACATCACAGGCGTCACGCTGCATGTGAATGGCGGCATGGCTATGATATAAAAATCTCTTTCATTTGAAGAGGTTATGCGATAATATTGTTGAATTAATGATCAGGAGTAGTGTCATGATGATGAAATCTCTTTCAACAATTTTTTTGTTGGGTTTAACATTTTCAGCTTCTGCCTCTGCTTCCAATCTACTGGGTGGACAAGCGACACAAATACTTGAATTTCATTTTACCTCACTTCCAGATTTGCCCGGGGAATTTTACTGCGATGTACAACCCACTGTCGAATCCGTTACTTTGATGGCCACTAATCAGATAATCAAGGGTTGTAATATTGGTGTCTGTACATTCAATGGACCTGATGTCAGTAAACTGTTCAATGAATTCTATTTCACGGCTCAGGATTCTTCTTTTGCCGGAGCTGGCTATAGTGTTATCAATATCGTGTATTCAGGCTCTAAAGACGACGTGCAGTGTTACAATGGCAAAGGTAATCGCGCGACTGAATTTACTGGACAATAATCTGGGGTCAGGCATGCATGCCTGACGCTAGCTGTCTAATAGTTATTGGATTCTACGACGATACTAGTAGTTTTATCTGAGGGGCTCTTTAAATAACGATCGAACCACACCGTGGTGCGATGAATCACATCGCGCATGTTCTCGGGATTAGTGAAGTGATGGCCTTCATTTTTGTATACAACTAATTCTGTAGGAACACCGAGGGTTTTTAGCGCATGCCAAAATTCGTAGGATTGCGGAACGGGACATTCTCCATCGCCTTCAGCTGCGATGATGAGTGTGGGTGTTTTTACATTTTTGATGAAGGTGATGGGTGAGCTGCGAGCATAAATTTCAGGGTCGTCGTACATGGATTTCCCAAAGAATGGAATCATCCATTGATCAATTGAATTTTCTCCGTAGTAACTGATCCAATTTGAAACGCCAGCGCCTGCGATTGCTGCTTTAAAGCGATCTGATTGTGTGACACCCCACATGGTCATATAACCACCGTAGCTCCATCCAGTAATACCTAGACGTTTAGAGTCTACGGGGGCGATGCGAAGCACTTCATCGATGCCACTGATAATATCTTGCCAATCGCCGTATCCAAAATCTCTTTTATTGGATTGAGTAAAGGCTTGAGTATTTCCAAAACTTCCTCGCGGATTAGGAAAAAAGATAAAATATCCTTTTGCAGGGAGTGCCATTGAGGTTTTGTAAATGTTTGGCCACGAAGATTGTATCCCATAGCTGGGGCCACCGTGCACGTCGACTATCATAGGATATTTTTTTGAGGGATCGAAATTCTGAGGATAAATTAACCATCCTTGAAGTGTGAAGTCTTTATTTCGCCAATGAAGGTTTTTGATTTCACCCCAAGTTGGTTTTATTGTAACGTTTTTGGAAGTGATTTGTAGCCATTTCCCTGTTTCTCCTGCCCAAATTTCAGGAGGTTTTGTGAATGAACTTTGACTGAAAGCCGATTTTTTTCCATCTTGAGAAATTGAAATACTGGGTGTGAAACTGCCGGATGATATTAAAGACTCAGCGTTAAAGAGCGAATCAATTTTACCGTTGGAATAATTTATTCGAATGATACTGGATTTTCCATCCATATTTTCTACATCAATAATATTACCATCTTGTGTCCAGGTCACGTATGATGCAGTTGCTTTTCGATTGAGTGTAATATTACGAGCATCTGTGCCTGCTAATGAAATTACATAAACATCACCACCAATAACCACGGCATCACTGTTGAGCCCCATAATGAAAGCGACATTTTTTCCATCAGGTGAAACAGACGGTCGCCCAATTTGGAGTGGAGGATTATACAGTGTTCGCATTTTTTCTGATGAGATATCAACAGCAAACAATTTAGCGATAAACCAGTTATTGTTACCATTTCCTTTAGCCCCTGTGAAAACAAGTTGTTTTCCATCAGGAGTCCAATCATATTCGTAGACAAATAAATCATTGGGTGTAATTTTTCGTAGTTTTCCGCTACTAATGTTTACAATGGCGAGACGTTGCTCATAATAGGAGTCTTTGATAACACCACTGTGCGAGGTTTGTGCTGCTGAAGGTCCAGCATCTTCTAAAAGATTTTCAGTAAATAATATAGCAATATTTTTTCCATCAGGTGACCATCTAGGTGAGCTAATCAATCCATTTAGGTTGGTAATTTTTCGTGTGGAATTTGTATTAACATTAAAAACGTAAACTTGCTGTTGTCCTGGATGCTCAGTATCAGATAAAAAAGCAAATTGATGATTATCAGGTGACCATGATATCCCATTGTTGTAAAAATGCCCTTTTTTTCCATTCACAACAAGCTGGATTGGTTTTTTTAGATTATTTGTGCTACCTAAATAAATATCTTGATAAGTCGTAATCCCGCCTTGCTTGTCAATTTGCATTTCAACCCAAGCAAGTGATTTTCCATCGAGGGATATTGCAACTTGTCCGAATTCTTGAACAAACAATAAGGGATGCAGTGAATTTTCAACGTTAGGTTGTGGTATTGGTTTTGCTGTAGCCACTGTAGCGGATAGGAGGCAGGCGCCTAAGAGGATTAGGATGCTTTGTGACATTTGTTAGCTCCAAATTGGGGGCAGACATGCAAGTTTGCATTGCGCTAATTACAAAATAGCATGATGGTAGAAGTAACCATAAGTGTGCTTCAGAATTCATCCTTAGTATACTATTTTACTAACAAAGACCGATCAACTGCTAGTGAGATTGGCTGAATGCAAACATTCATGTCTAATCTATCAAAAAGACATAAATATGTATCTTTTTATACCTTTATTAATCGCATGTATTCGCTGACCAAAAGAAACTCTTGCAAGTTTTGGCTGTTTGAATACACTAGACGGTTGGTGTTGAGTAACACACCTACACATTTATGTTTTGACAATTTAGTGAGGATTAGTTAATGGGCACAAATACTGAAGATCGTGACAACAAAATTGCTGATCGAGTGATCAATATCATCGTTGAACAATTAGGGGTCAAATCCGAAGAAGTGGCTAGAACTTCTTTATTTATCGACGACCTTGGTGCTGATTCGTTAGACACGGTAGAATTAATTATGGCATTCGAAGATGAGTTCGAAATCGAGATTCCGGATGAAGAAGCTGAAAATATTACAACTGTTCAGCAAGCCATCGATTATATTCAAAATCACGTCAAAGATACTGCGTAACCTTATTTGCGAAAACCGCGAGGTTTGCACGATTATTTTAGGGGGAAACCATCATGACTCGAAGACGCGTTGTAATTACCGGCTTAGGTATGGTTTCTCCACTGGGTCTAAATGTTGCGGATACCTGGTCAAATATTATTGCAGGTAAATCGGGTGTAGGACTGATTACTGCATTCGATGCTAAAGATTATGCTTCAAAAATTGTTGCAGCTGTTAAAGATTTTGATGTTTCACCCTATATGGATCCCCGAGAAGCTCGCCGAAATGATTATTTTATTCAATTTGGTGTCGCAGCGGCTACACAAGCGCTCGAAGATTCAGGTCTTGTGGTTAGCGAGGATAATGCAGATCGTATTGGTGTATTGATTGGTTCAGGCATCGGTGGATTACCAGCGATTGAGCATACTCGAGATATTGTAGCAGCTTCGGGCCCACGTAAAATTTCACCTTTTTTTATTCCTAGCGTCATTATTAATATGGTCGCAGGGATTATCTCAATCAAATTTGGGTTAAAAGGCCCTAATTTTTCCATTGTTTCTGCTTGCACAACGGCGAATCATAATATTGGAACGGCGGCCCGTATGATTAGTTACGGTGATGCTGATGTGATATTAACTGGCGGTGCAGAAATGGCTACTACCAGCTTGGGTGTTGGTGGATTTTCAGCATTGCGTGCATTATCTACACGTAATGACGAACCTGAGAAAGCAAGTCGTCCTTGGGATAAAGATCGAGATGGGTTTGTTTTAGGGGAGGGCGCTGGTGTTTTAGTGCTCGAAGACTACGAATGCGCTAAAGCGCGTGGTGCCAATATTTATGCTGAATTAGCAGGTTTTGGCATGAGCGCGGATGCATTTCATATCACGGCGCCCGATGATGAAGGTAAAGGATTTGTGAAAGCAATGATGAATACTTTACGTGATGCAGGCATGAATCCCGAAGATATCGATTATATTAATGCTCATGGAACATCCACGCCCACAGGCGATGTGCTAGAAGCAACTTCTGTTAAACAAACTTTCGGTGATCATGCAAATAAATTAGCGGTGAGTTCTACGAAGTCGATGACGGGTCATTTGCTCGGTGCAGCGGGTGCTGTTGAATCAATTTTTTCCGTACTCGCGATTCGCGATCAAGTTTGTCCGCCTACCATTAATTTAGATAATCCTGATGTGGGCTGTGATTTGAATTTTGTACCGCATACAGCACAAGAAAGAAAGATTAATGCCGTATTATCAAATTCCTTTGGTTTTGGCGGAACCAACGGCAGCATTATTTTCAAGAAGATTTAGCGTGTGAGGTCGCTGCTGCGCACTTACGGAACATTCATTACTAGTATCATTCTAACCAGCGTAATATTATGTTTAAGCGTAGAGTGGTATGGTTATAAATACCTTCCTTCAAAAAATTTCCAGGTTGCAGAAGTGTATATTCCTCCTGGTACGTCTATTCATGGCATCGCTAATATTCTGCATACGCAAGGGGTTCTTGAACGGCCAAAAGCGTTTGTATTTATGGCTAGACTTGAAAATGTAACCAAATATATTAAAGCGGGGGAATATGTTATCCCCACCAATATCACCCCATCCCAGTTATTGCAATTATTACGATCAGGAAAAGTTCGCTATAGAGAAATTACTTTTATTGAAGGCTGGCGATTTAATCAAATGATTAATGCCTTAGAAAAAAATCCGTATTTAAAACATGATTGTCTGGGAAAATCTCCTCAAGAAATTATGGCGCTGTTGGGTGATCCCGAAAAAAATCCCGAAGGGCGTTTTTATCCCAATACCTTTACTTTTGCACGTGGAACGAATGAGTCGCTTATTTTAAAAGAATCATATCAGCTCATGAAAAAAGAATTAGCGAAAGCTTGGAATCAGCGTGCACCAAATTTACCTTATTTATCAGCCGATGATGCTGTTATTGTGGCTTCTCTCATCGAAAAAGAAACGGCAGTTGCTGCTGAGCGTCCGATCATTGCAGGCGTTATTTTAAGACGTTTACATGATAATATGCTGTTGCAAATTGACCCGACTGTGATTTACGCTTTAGGGGAAAAATATACTGGGAAATTATCAAAAGAAGATTTGAAATTCAATTCAACCTATAATACTTATTTATATAAGGGGCTGCCACCGTCTCCGATTGCGATGCCAGGTATGGCTTCTTTGAATGCGGCACTGCATCCTGCTGATGGACAAGCACTTTACTATGTGAGTAAAGGTGATGGGACTCATGAATTTACTGCAACTCTTGCCGAACATCATGAGGCGATTCATAAATACCGTCATAGTGTGCAACCAGTATCAGTTCCGTGGCAAATGATTAATCGTGAAAAAGGTAAACCATCATGACATTAACACAAGGATTGTTTATTACGATCGAAGGCACTGAAGGCATGGGGAAAAGCACGGTGATAGCGAGCCTATCCGAGTTTCTAAAAGAAAAAGGATTTGATTATCTTTTAACGCGTGAACCTGGTGGTACTGAAATTGCCGAAAAAATTCGGCAAGTGATTTTGGCGCATTACGATGAAACAATGCAAGCTGAGACAGAATTATTATTGTATTTTGCAGGTCGATTACAACATGTACAAACAGTTGTGTTACCGGCAAAATCCGCAGGTAAAATAGTTATTTCAGATCGATTTACCGATGCAAGTTTTGCGTACCAGGGTGGTGGGCGTCAAATTCCTGTTGAAAAAATACGTTTATTAGAACAGCATTTTATCAATGATTTACAACCCGATTTAACATTGCTGTTGGATGCTCCTATTGAAGTTGGATTAAACAGAATTGCTTCACGTGGAGAAAAAGATAGAATTGAAATTGAAAATATCGCTTTTTTTGAGCGTGTTCGGGAGTCCTATCATCAGCGAGCACGGGAATATCCCAATCGATTTCGTTTGATTGACGCTGGCGGCTCTGTGGAAGAAGTTCAAGAAAAAGTACATCATATTTTTAATGAGTTTTTTTCTAAATAATGTCGTTTGAGGTGTAGTGTGATTGTTCCTTGGTTAAAAAAAACATGGGAAAAAATGGTTAATACTTTGCATCAAGGTACGCTGCCTCATGCATTATTAATTTCTGGAAGTGCGGGGCTGGGTAAATTTGAATTCGCTGTTGAGTTTGCAAAAAAAATATTATGCGAAAAAAAAGAACCACAATCGTGTAATCATTGTCATTCTTGCCAATGGTTTGCTGCTAATAGTCATCCCGATTATTGGCTTATTGAACCCGAAGAAGATAAAAAACAAATTAGCATCGCACAGATTCGGGATCTTACTGAAGCGTTGGGTAAAACAGGCTATGGTCATTATCAAGTTGTTATCATTCATCCTGCTGAGGCTATGAATCGTGCGGCAGCCAATGCATTGCTCAAAACCCTGGAAGAGCCGAGTGGGCAAGTGGTGATTTTACTGGTATGTGATCGGCCTGCCGGTTTGCTTCCGACGATTCGGAGTCGTTGTCAGGAAATTCGAGTGCAACCTCCTAGCGATGAAAATGCACTGGAATGGTTAACGTCGAAATTAAAATCGGCTACACCTAAACCTTCTGAATTAATGGCCTTAGCCGATGGATTACCTGTGTTGGCTTTGCATTTAGCGGAATCAGGCGAATGGGAGCAAAATGATCAAATTTCTGAGGATTTTCTGGGAGTTCTAACTGGAAAATTATCGGTGTTAAAAGCCGCTGAAAAGTGGGCCAAACAATCGGTAGAGCAGGTACTGACTATACTATCGACCTTTATTCAAGATTTGATTCGATTAAATCTTGGATTATCTGCTTCTCAATTACAACATAGCCATCGTGCTCAAGAAATGCAAAGAATACTACCATTTTTTTCGCTGCAACAATTATGGTCATTTTTAACGGAAATTCATACGGCTAAACGAAGAGTATTAAGTACTGCAAACCCAAATGCACAATTATTGCTGGAATCATTTTTGCTCTCCTTGCATCTTGATCAACGGAGAAAATAGTCGATGAAAAAAATACCATTAGTCGATACCCATTGTCATTTACATTGGTTAAGTGAAGCACACAATCTTCCACTCGAAGATTTGATGAAAAATGCACAGGATTTTGGTGTAGAGCATTTTCTCTGTGTGGCCATTACCTACGATGATGTGCCAACAATACTGGCCTTGGCAGAGCAATACACTAATGTATACGCTTCAGTAGGATTGCATCCTAACGAGCCTCGCGAAGAAGAACCTTCAGTGGATGATTTAGTGAAGACTGCACAACACCCTAAAATCATTGCCATAGGTGAAACAGGATTAGATTATTATCGTACACAGGGAGATCATTCAGAACAACAAGCGCGTTTTAGGCGGCATATTCAAGCTGCAAAAATCACAAAATTACCTCTCATTATTCACACACGTGATGCAGCAGAAGATACTTTACACATTTTAAAAGAAGAGAGTGCCGATAAAGTGAAAGGTGTTATGCATTGCTTCACCGAAAATTTTGCCGTTGCAGAAAAAGCCATGGAATTAGGATTTTATATTTCACTTGCAGGCATTGTGACATTTAAAAATGCAACTGTGCTTCATGAAGTGGCTCAGAAAGTACCTCTTAATCGTTTACTGCTCGAAACCGACTGCCCTTATCTTGCACCTGTTCCATATCGTGGAAAACCCAACCAGCCCGCTTATGTGCGCTATGTTGCAGAGAAAATCGCAGAGCTTAAAAATGTTTCTTTTGAAGAAGTGGCAGCACAAACTACTCAGAATTTCTTTACCTTGTTCGGGTGTCGCATCTCAAGTTGTTAGACGTTTATGCAAATTCTTTGATTTTTAAAATAAAAATAGAAGATAATTTAGAGCAAAAGCATATAATTAGGTGGGGAAGGCGGCTGATTTAACACTAAATTCAACTCTTTTTAAAAAGCTGTTTCAATATTATATCCGAACCCATATTCCTCCT
>JAKORL010000172.1 GCA_029777855.1 Pseudomonadota bacterium | reverse complement strand
TTAATATTATCAACAAATGCATACTACAATAAGGCATTATTAGATCGCGTTGATAGAAAAGACTTCACGGTCTGGTGGATAGAGCTAAAATCAGAAGAAATCATGAGAAAATTTTCGCTTGCTAGCGATGATAATATTGAGTTTAAGTCGAAATTTATAGACTGTTATTTGTTGTTCGAGAAAAAGTATAAAAATTCAGATATTGATGCCTTCGTGATGGTCGTGAAGGAGGCTAAAAAACTCGATGCTATAACACTTTACGGTGTTTTGAAACAATTTCAGAGTAATCGATGGGTGTTGAATGCTTCAGTTTTGAGCATTCTTAAAGAAATCGATGCTTCAAAATGGCTGAGTAAAGATACAGATACTAAAATTCAGGGATCAAGTTTCCCCAAACTCGAGAAAGGTCAGCGATCTGTAAGCCAAATAATAGAGTGCATTAAAGGTGATGCATCCGGTGTTAATCAATCAATCCTGTCCTTGATCTCAGAGAAAATGTCTCCAGAAGGTGGACTGCAAAACCGATCCTCATCATATGATTTCTCGCTTAAGCAAGTAATGCAGCAGATTGAGGATTGTTGTGATGAATTTGCTAAGAATAAGCCCACAAAAGAAGCAATTCAAGTCTGGGCAACTACTTTTAAAGCATTAGGCCCTGCTAAGCTAAAGAACCTTGAAAATGTTGTGGAGCTATGTGCTGTTTTTAGGTGGGTTGTGAAAGACTGTGAAGGTTATTTTCCTCGAAATACCCAGATGATCGCATTGCTGTGTTTTATTCATGGGATTAATAATCAGGTAGGTCGGATAGCGAATATTTCTACTGGTGAAGGTAAAACCCTTATTACTCAATTATTAGCCATTACACGTGCGTTGAATAATGAGAAGGTTGACGTAATAACAAGCTCTTCTGTATATGCCCAAAGAGACGCAAAAGCCGCGGTTAAAATAATGGGCTATTTTGGGATTTCTGTAAATAATAATTGTGATTCAGCCTGTGAAAGTGAAGATGTACGTCGAAAACGCTATGCTGGTTGTCAAGTTATCTATGGTGATACTGGTGCATTCCAGCGCGATTTCCTACTAACACAATATATGGAAAAAAATATACGACATAATGGACGAGGAGATTGTGTTATTATCGATGAGGCAGATAGTGCTTTAATTGATAATGCCTCTAAAACCCTTTATATTTCCCATAGTATCGAAGACCTTCAACATTTTCGCGATTTATTTGTTTTGATATGGTCAGCCATCCATAATCCCGAACTGTTTGTACGAAGTGATAAAAATGTTGCTAAGGTAATCAAGCTGATTGAATCTCAGGTAGAAGATGGTAGTTTGAAGGTGCCTCTAAGTGAAACTATGGTAGCTTTTAGAAAGCGGCGGATGAAGATATGGGTTAATAACGCATATGCCGCAAGAGATTTATCTGAAGGCGATCAGTATACCATTGCAAAGGAATCCTCGAAGAAGGGGCAAGCTTTGGTAATGGATTTGGGTACCGGAGTTGAGCAGCTGAATACTCAATGGAGTAATGGATTGCATCAGTTTGTTCAAATCAAACATCGTAATAAACTCACTGACGAAAGTTTAAAAGCAGTATTTATTTCTAATCTCGCTTTTTTCAGAGAGTATAAAGCAAATGTCAATGGAATGACAGGGACATTAGGTGGGCCAGATGACAGAAAATTTATGCACGATTTTTACTCAGGGCTCGATTTCTTCATCTTGCCAAGATTTAAGCCTGAACGTTTTATCATGGAAGAAGCTATTATTATGCCAACAGTGGAATCTTGGCAAAAAGCAATTATTGAGGATACCAATGAGAAGCTTGATGTTAAAGAAGCAGGGCCTTCTTTTTACGAAAAAACGAGTGATCATGTAAATAATACTGAGGAAGAAATAAAGAAAAAAGCATCTCAGATATATCTTCTTATTGATGATCCTTACACTAAAACTCGAGTGATTGCTCGAGATAGGCTCCGTACGATTTTTAATTCTGATTCTGAGAAATTAGCTGAGCTTATTTTCAATACTAGAAATAATCTAAATGTCAAACCCATATTTGAAATTATAAAAATATTGTTTTTAGAGTTGTATAAAAAAGATAATAAATTTAAAGATGCGATTCTACAGTGTGCAATTAGATCTAAATTGATTAGTCAAGAAAAGGCTAAAAAGCATAACTCGTTTTATCTCGGTCCATCGAATGCTGCGAAAAAGACAAGTGCTGATGAAAAAACAAAGGCAATACAAGAAGAAATTCAAGCAGAAATTCAAATGCTTATTGAAAGTAAGGATATTATAGATATTTTCCTAAATTTTGGCCTTTCTACTGAAACTGTAAATGCTGAATTAATATATTGTCTGATACAGCTGCAAGATCAGAACATCGAACTTTTTGAGCTTCAGGATGATGGCTCACTCAAAATATACAAACTACGTGAAAAAGAGGCGAAGGAGGATAATAATACCAAACTTTCTGAGACTCAGAATGAGAAATCACTCAAAATATCCGAAGTGGTCAAAATAGAGCCGAAAAAGTTTGATGGAAAATGTCAAAAGAGAGCTGTTTTCAAAACGATAAGACAGGGTCAGGATGAGTTTTACGAACTGAAAGAGGTCCTAGAAAACCTAGAATGGCTAGATGCTTTGATCCATAAGTATGGGTCTGAATGCAAGGTTTTTCGCAATACGATTAATCGAATTAGTCTTGAAATACCTGCGTTAGAAGATGAAATACAAAAGATACAAATGGAGCTTGATAAAATTCGCACCAAATTTTCTGTAACAGAAGAATCAAAGAAAGATAAGACTGAGAACCTTCAGCAATCGATAACTGCCTATAAAAATCTGCTTGAGTCACTTGAAAAGGCACCTTCTGTGACTGAAGAGACTGCCTTAGCTGATAATGTAAGTACGTCCAACAATACTCCGTTGACAAATGTAGGATTAGAAAAGGAAGATCGTAAAGTTATTTTGCACTCTAAAATCAAGCAGCTGGAAAAAGATTTAGAATTTCAGCTGCAAATTCCGACGCGATATTTTATTCAAACAGAACATAATAAGCAGCTCTCAGCAAAAGAAGAAGCCATCGCGAAGTTGTCTCGGCTTAAAGGTGAGAGAGATGAGCTTTTGGAAAAAGAGAGTCTCTATCAAAGTAATATCCAACGATATCAAAAAGTGAAGCAGGGTGCATTACTGTCTGCAAATCAGAAGAACCCGCGTGCTATTTTAGCCATTTGTGAAAATCAGTTGACCGCAAGAGCTTTGTATGGCGAGGTAATGCAGCGATATCCCCTTAAAGCACTTGACTTTGGGGAGAGTGAGCATTCCCCATATAAAGACAAGAAAGTTATTCGTTATGATAGTGCGCTCAAAGAATTCAAGCATGAAGCTTTAGCGCCAGGAGATGTTATTATCGCCACTAATATCGCAGGTCGTGGTATGGACCTTGAAACTATTGACCAACTAGAGAGTAACCAAGGTTTGCACGTAGGTCTTACATTTATCCCTGAAGATGATCGTACAAGTATTCAAAATTTTGGTCGTACGGCACGTAAAGGCCATGAAGGATCCGGTCGCTATATCGTTTATGATCCGCGAGCCGCAACTCAACAACTCACGATCAGTATGTTGCTTGATGAGCGCGATGAAAGAGCGAGTGCTCGCATGGCACAATTGCGACAAACACAAATTCCGCGAATGCTCATTGAGGAGAAACTGTTTAAACAGTTCATGGCCCTCCAAAACACTGTTCGTCAAAATATGCGCTCGGATAAAATGGAAGAAGAGTTTGTTCAATTACAAATTAAATCGTTGCAAGATCGTTGGGCTTTTTGGCTTGATCTGCACGAAGAAGATCTTGCTAATGTTTATAAACTAGGTGAAGACTATTTGCTTTCGCACTACCAAGTATTTTTAGATAACGCGCATAGAGATATGAAGCTAAAAAAATATGGTTTTATTGATTCGGCGGGAGAGCTCTACAGATTGGCTCGCTTTTATTTTAATAAACAAATCTATAACGTGGCTGAAGAATGCTATGATCAGATTATACTGCTGGAAGGTCCATTATCTGGTTTTGCCCATTACTATAAAGCTCAGGCGATATTTGGTCAAGATAAACGTGTTGAGCTCGCTGGTAAAAGATTGGCTCGAGATCATTTAAAGTTAGCTATAAAAAAATTAGTGGGTCAGCTACAATCTTTGGCTACAGCAAATCAAATTATTAAAGTGATGGGAGATAATAGGCAGGTGCGTGGTCAGGGATTAGAGGTTGATTATTTTACTGCTTCCAATGTCAATCTTATGTCATTTATCTCGATTCATATTGATGCAGCAAAAGAAGTATTAGGGCAGGAATTATCCGAAAAAGTGCTTACTTCGGGACCGATTGTTGGTGAAGAAGTTAAAAAAACTTATGAATACCTGAGAACCAGTCAACCTTTGCTAGTTAAGGATTATCGTATTAGCCATAAATTGGAATCTAAATACGAGCTGTTCTGGAAAAAATACACAAAACTACCCCTAGATTCTCTGAGCGATCCAATTTTAAAGACCAAGCTAGAATCTGCAAAAAAACGATTGATCGTTGTCAAGTCCATTGCTGACGCCGATAAAAAGAAGCTCGAAGAAAAAGGGATTAGTTGCAAAAAAGTGATTGTACGTCAACAAGAAGGCAGAGAAACGATAGTGCGATTTTCTGCATTATTTTCCCCAATCAATGATGAAATCGTGGAAATTATAGAAAAGGCCTGTAACGAACGAAATGCGAATAAGAAAGAGTGGGAAGCGACATTACGTGGCTCAAAATTGAGCATTTCTCAAAAGGCATATCAAACTAAACTGGAGAGTGAATCTTTCAAGAAAACCATTTTTACCGGCAAACTATTTTCAAAGGAGCAATTCGCCGCCATATTAAAAAAGATATCAATAGAATCTATGCAGTATCGACTCTGTGATAAATTTGAGGAGAATGCACTGGGTGCTGAATGGTGGCAAAAAGGAATTTTGATTGGTACTGCATTTGAGTCAAAAACAGATGGAAAGGGATTGGATCTCAAGAAAAGGATGCTCTCCAATCGTCAAACACATAAAAAAGAAGAGCTTGAAGCGGAAATTAAAGCCTGCTTCACAGGAATTCAAACAGTTGATATACAAAAAGTCATAGACAATCTTTGTGATAAAGAAAAAGGTATTTTTGTTCCGGAAGCTGCTTATGAGCTCAAAGCTGGCAAGATTGAAAAATTATCTGAACTTGTGAAGACTATAAATCTTCGTCATGCTTTATCGCCTGAAGAATTTAAGTTTCTTGATTTAGAGCAAACAAATTTGGCGAATCGTTCTCAGGATCTTTTTCAGAAACTCTCTGCCAATATAAATTCAGTAAAAACCGCTGATCTTGGAATTAATGAGGCAGAGTTTGAATTGCTTTGGGCTAAGTTAGATAGTCTGAATTACCTGAAATATAACATTTATGATGTGCTCGAACTTTCTGAAGAAAAAAACAACATTCCTTCCGTATATCAACCTTTGGTTGAATCGGCATTAGTTAGTATGTTTCTTAAGCATAAGACCTCATTGGAAAGTAAAACAGTAGTTAGAATTCCTGAAAGTGCAATACCTTTCACGCATAATCTTGAGGAGTCCATTGAGAGTTTATGGAATCAACTGATACAACAGGACGTTCTTAAAAAACCTTCAGTAAGATTTCCTTTGACACCAACACCGGAAATTCAATTCAATGATCTTAAGGATCATATTCGAAAACAGTTAGATGGTTTGTTAGTAGAGACTAATAAAGAGCTATTCAAAAAAATATCAGACATCAAACGCGAAGCTGAAAAATATTCAGATTATGATGGTGCAAAGGGACGGGCTTTGTTCGATGAGTTAAATAAACTAGTGGCCAAACGTAAGGAATATCAAGATACTATTGAAAAAGTATTCGAGACTATCATTGGTAAGATTAAATATTTTGAAAAGCTAAAAATATCAAAAAAGACACTCGATGATTATCTTAAAGATGGAAAAATGCCGCCGGAGATTGTTGATTTCACGCGACGTTGCCTATTTGAAGTTTTATCTTTAATGAAAGACGCTGGGTTTAATTGGGATGCTTTTTTATGTGCTGTGCTTGGGGTTCTTCAAATTGTGGCGGGATGTATATTGAATGTTGTCGGTGCCCCCGGTCTTGGTCAAATATTAATACGCGAGGGGATTGGTGATATTGTTTATGCAATTCAATCCGGAATTTCAGGTAATTTCAGTTGGGATGCTTATGCTGATCGAAAACTATTAAGCTTAGCCATTTCAATTGCTACCGTTGGTTTCTCAGCTATTGTAAGTGGCGAAGAATTTATCGGCCCAGCACTTCATAATGTTGAAATGAGCACTATTGTTAATAGTGTTGGGCAGGCAGTTTTGAAGAATGTACTTGAAGCCTTTGTGGAGGTGGGAGTCAATTTAGCGGCGACCGCGTTAATCGATGTTGGATCTAAGTCCATTCTAGAGGGCCTTGTGAATGCGCTGGTGGATGGAATTCATAGTTCACCTAAGATTAAAGAATTGGAAAAAACTCTCGAGGGGCGGTATGAAGAGTTGTATAAAAAATTCGGTGAAGAAGATAGTAATGCAATCTGCAAAAAACTTTTACAAGACGGTAACCTGGGGCAAGCCGTTCAGTCAAAAGTGTCTGCACATGCCTTACGTTATTTCCAAATGGCGCTGCAAGGTCTTTCAAAGCTTTCGAATAGTGGAAATTCTACGCTAAAAACAATTGGTAATATTTCGCAGGCGCTAGGTATGATTGGTTCATATGCAAGTTCGGTGAAAGTTGCTACAGAAATTGTTGGAGATGTTGAAGGCGTTCTTCGTGATATGGTTGCAGAGCTTGATGAGATGCACAGCTCGAAAAAACCAAGGAATGAAAAAGGCGATGTTAATGATCCTAAGCCGCAAAAATTTGCTAAAGAAAAACATGGCGAAACTATGAAGATAGTCATAGACCAAGCTAAAGCAGTGGTTAACAATGCGGTGCTTACACCTATTCTGCAATCTGGTTTGAAATATGTTGCTGATGGCATGACGGAATCATTTTTTAAATCACTCCAGAAAGATGCCGACGAGTTGCGTGAACGTGCTAAAATAGAAAGCGTGTTAGAAAGAGATGATAAGACTAAATTTCTATCAGCGGGAGAAAAGGCGCAATATGTACACCGACTAAGCCAGCTCAAAGGTGGCAGTATTCACAACGCCAGTGATGTGATGAAAAAGCAAGGTGGTACTGCAGAAGTTATTTTGAGCTCAGGCAGGAAAACTCTCTCTGAAGCACTGGCTGGGAAAGATGAAAACACCATCTTTTTAAGTAAAAAAGAGGATGGGTATCATGTTATTGAGTTAGACTTTAAACAAGCTCTAGAGGAAAGTAAAAATAATTCGATGTCCGGAGATTTTAGTTTATGGCTTTTAGCCTCCCATGCTCATAAGAAAATTGTCTTGCTCGATCCTGATACATTTCAGCCTCATGAAAAGGCTCCAGCCGGTTTCGAGCCTCTTGGCGGGG
Source organism: Pseudomonadota bacterium (assembly GCA_029777855.1). Classification (GTDB taxonomy): domain Bacteria; phylum Pseudomonadota; class Gammaproteobacteria; order JAIEPX01; family JAIEPX01; genus JAIEPX01. The sequence goes on along the minus strand of JAKORL010000172.1, from coordinate 32,377 downwards.
AAGCTGATGGTGAAATTACTCTGGTGATGAATAAAAATGGGCAATTAAGTCCATGTCACAAGGGCAATGATGGACGTTGGGTAGTGGTGGATCCATCAGTGGGTGTCTCATCGCAACAAGGGCTACACCACAATGAGGTTTCACACAAAGTCAGTGCAGCTGCAAATTATGCGCGAAAAAGTCCAAATAGGAGTCCTTCGGGTGTTCCTTCAAATAACGCTGCTGAAAATTCAGAGGCAATAAAATATCTTTATGACGCCGTGAATAGTGCTGAGCAAAATCCTGAGCTTAAAACACATTATGATCAGGGCTCTTTGTTTTCTTCTTCTCGCTATCGACTGTTACCTGAGGGAGATCAATTGTCAACAGGTTCCGATTTTTTTAATGTTGGGGCACAACAGGATACTGCCTTTGAGGTTGATTATGATGCATTAGAAATAGCCACATTTCCTCTTCATCCAGGAGCGGCGAATAGCTACAATTTTCTTGGTGGACTTATCTGGGGAGGAGCGAAATCAATGTGGGGAAATATTCAACAAATTTATAATCACCCAAAAGAAGCGTTGCAGGGGATACAATCATTGAGTCTCGACCTTTATTTAAGGATGGTGGGGTTGGGGTCAGTCACAGGTGCCAATTCGAGGTTGTATCAGCGCGTAGATCTGATGGGTGAAGCAGTAGCTGGAAGTTTAGTTAGTCAATATCATTTGCTGGATCAACGATTGCAATTAGGTGATTTTTTCGGTGCAGGCGAAGCATTAGGACCGACTTCAGGGTTTATTATGGGTTCATTAGGGACAGGGCCTGTGCTTCGCGCCGGTATGAGTGGTGCGGGGGCAGCTGCTCGTTATGGGGCGCGACTTTTGGGGCAACTAGGGGAAGGCGGGCTAAATGTTTTTGAGAGCCCAGGCTACCAAGAGATGCTTAGAGTTAATGTTGCTTTACGACAGGGTCAGATGTTAGTAAGGGATGTTGGTTTTAATGTTGCCGCTGATACGGTTTTCCAGCCACCACCGATCGGTTACTCACACATTGGCCCAGCGGGGACTTATATTACTGATTATCGTGCAATCGGTGAAGCATTGGGGCCAGTGAGAGCAAATACTCGTTATAACGTCGGTTTCTTCTCTAATAGAAATATAGATACATTAAGCTCCTACAGTGTTGGAAGATTAGAAGGGCAGCTTGGTTTAGGCCTGAATAGCTTAGGAGATAATTTTAGATTTACGCGAGTTCCAGGAATTAACAATTTAAATGTATTCCCACCTATGGAAGGTAATCGGTTTTTCAGAGGGCAGGGTATGGGATTACCAGGCGGTGGTCCTGAACTAGTGACAAATCCTTCTATCCCAACCACTCCTTGGCCACCCTCAAATCCGAATTGAGAAATTTAATGATCGCCAAAGAGGATTCAGATCAAGTTGAGGCTCCAGTATGGTGCCAGACCGACACCCAATAATACCGAAAACTCAAACGCTTTGGGAATACCTAATTCATACTAAATTAATTGAGAGAGGAACCATTCCTCACCCAATTAATTAATCCACCTTCAATTAATATCTCGATTTGCCGTGGAGAAAGAGCATGCTCAAGAGTGATGGTCGAATTACTACCTAAAACAGTTGCAATGAGGGTTTTGCCTTTTTTAATAGTGGAATGAATATCTTCTGCAAAGTATGTTATCTACCCTCAAGAAATTGAGTTTTATATTGGGTGTGTTATTAATTATTGGTGGTATATTAATTGTCAGCAACAGTATTCAATTGATGTTGGAAAAACACCGACATGAGATTGCAATATATCAATTAGTCGGCGCCAATAGTCTCTTTATACGAGCCCCCTTTTTGATTTCAGGATTATTTATAGGTCTGATCGCAGGAATGCTCACATGGATCGTAGTGAATTCGATTTTAATATGGTTACTGCCGAACGTTGATAATTTGGCTGCATTGTATCAAACCACTTTTCAACTAACAGATTTTGGATTTTTCCAAGGTTTGATTTTATGCCTGGTGAGTGGTGCATTGGGCACTGTAGGCGCTGTGGTTGCTTCGAGGCATTACGGATAGAAGAAAAGAGACACGACCCCATTTAAACCCGTGAGAGTTCTTGGCAGAAAGCGCTGGTAGACTAATCAGTCTAGTGTCAGAGTTTTCCAAATATAATCTTAGATTTTGTATTTTTTATCGCATATGCTATAATAGCCTTAAATTGGACTCTTAAGTCGTATTTTCAGCCTTTAGAGCCTTAAAGGAGGCTTTTATGAACCTGTATGCAATGACCGATTCTGCGATACTACTTGAGTTAGGTGGTCGAGTAAAAGCACTACGCTTACGGAAAAATCGATCGCAAAAAGAACTATCAGAAGCTACATTGTTATCACTCAATGCGATAAAGTCACTGGAGCAGGGGAAGGCCAAATTAACGACAGTAGTCGCCGTATTGCGGGAATTAGGTGCATTAGAAGAGATTAATCATTTCATACCAGAAATTTCTATTAGTCCTATAGAGCTCGCTAAAAGACAAGGGAAAAGACGATTACGTGCTCGAATTAGTCGTGAAAATATTAATAAGAAGGATAATGAAAATGGTCACTAAAGTTAATACCGCTAAAATAAAGTTGTGGGACAATGAAATTGGAGCGGTAACCTGGTTAGAAGAACAAAATTATGCAATATTTGAATTCAGTAAACGTTTTTTAGAATCAGGACTCGATGTTTCACCATTGCAAATGAGTCTTAAAGAAGCGCGTAATAATACAATTTTTTCATTTCCTAATCTTAACAAAGATACCTATTTAGGTCTCCCAGGTTTACTCGCGGATTCATTACCCGATCGTTTTGGTAACAGCATTATAGATGCATGGCTTGCAAGAAATGGTCGAGATAAAAATAGTTTTTCTCCAATAGAGCGTTTGTGTTACATCGGTGAACGTGGAATGGGTGCGCTTCAATTTTATCCTGCTTACGATCATCAATTAGATCAATCTGTACCAATAGAAATTTCAGAATTGGTGTCATTAACACAAACTATGATGAAACAAGCACTCAGCTTAAATACAAGCGTCAGTAATTCTAATGCCATCAGTAAAGAAGCCATCTTGGATATATTACGTGTTGGAACATCTGCAGGAGGGGCACGTCCAAAAGCAATTATTGCGATGAATAGCGCAGGTCACGTAATTTCAGGTCAGTCAACTGCTCCGCCAGGTTATGATTATTGGATACTAAAATTCGATGGTGTTACTGATTTAGAATTAGGAGAACCTAAAGGTTATGGTCGAATTGAATTTGCTTATTATTTAATGGCTAAAGCTGCTGGAATTACAATGATGGAATCTCGTCTTTTGGAAGAAAATGGTAGAGCACATTTTTTAACAAAACGTTTTGATCGTGAAAGCAGAATTAAATCTCATGTGCAAACACTTTGTGGGATGGCACATTTCGACTATAATGCAGCAGGTGAATATGGTTATGAACAAGCTTTTAGTGTGATGCGGCAAATACATTTAACAAAATCAGAAATAGTAGAACAATTTCGCAGAATGGTATTCAATGTTTTTGCACGCAATCAAGATGATCATACTAAAAATATCGCTTATATAATGGATCATAGTGGTAAGTGGCGATTAACTCCAGCATACGACGTTATGTATTCACATAATCCACATGGTAGGTGGACTAATAAACATCAAATGACAATCAATGGCAAACGAGATGATTTTTCTTATGATGATTTGTTATCTGTGGCTGCATCAGTTGGAGTGCCAAAAGCCAAAGAAATCATCACTGAGGTTTATTCAGCGGTTGGAAATTGGCCAAATTATGCAAAAGAAGCGGGTGTAAAAAAAAACGTGATGAATGAAGTCTCTCAGTATCATCGACTTTATATAATGTCTCATAAAATCTAACCGAATGCAGTGTTTTAAATATAATCAAGTATATCGTTCTGTTTCTCATATTCATCAATTGCAGATTCAGTCTCATCATCGTTAAGTCTATTATCGTCTGACTTAGCCTTGATATCATTTACGCTCAAGCAAGACTTTTTAGTCATCGCTTGTTTTTCAAGCTGTCGGATGCGTTCTGCTGAAACATTATATTTTGCAGCAAAATCGTCCAGCGTTAGTTTGCTATCGTTTAACCAACGATTGTTTCTGGCATGGTCTATAATTACCTTGATAGGAACTTTACTAGGAGGTATATCATGAGAATCTATCGCATTTTTAGTGGAATTTTTATTGCCTTTATGTTCACGGGCTCTGTGTCTGCAGTGACCTTAACGCCTGTTTCAAATCTCACTCCGTATCCGCCTTTAAGCGATCCCTTTTCGACGGATATCAACCTCGTTACTGCTTGTGCTGGCCCCGGTGTGGTGGACAATATTACGGGCAGTAGTTTAGCCACGATATTTCGTAATAGTGAGGCTGAGCCATCTTTAGCGGTTAACCCAACCAATCACAACAATATCATTATTGCTTATCACCAAGATCGTTGGAGTCGAAGCGGTGGTGCGGCAGGTTTAAGTATTGCCTATACCATAGATGGTGGTGTCACATGGACTAATACGAAATTACCTAGCACACGTTGTGGCGGTGGTTTGCCAGGGTCAGCGGGTGATTATGAACGTGATTCAGATCCCTGGGTTGCCTTTGGTTCTGATGGAAAAGCCTATATTGCGAGCCTACCTTTTAATATCGGTCAAAATTTTAATGAAACCTTTGCTGTATCAAAATCAATTAATGGCGGAGCCACATGGACGACTAACACAGTATCAGTTGATCCAACGTTTGGAGAACGTTATGTTTATGATGGCTCTAAAGTAGTCGTTGATCCAGTGAACCCCAACACGCTTTATTTTTCGGCAGGTAATTATCCGATCAAAGGCGCAGGCCATGAAGATATCGATCGAGATACATCTGGCAGAAAAAATCTTATGGTATTTAGTAAATCAACTGATGGTGGATTAACCTGGTCTCCATTAAAAACGGTCGCTGCTTTTTCGCCGAGTAAAGTTCAAAGCCATTTTGAGCTTTTAGCATTACCTTCATCGAGTCAATATCCAAATGGTATATTACTAGGAATTGTAGAAATGGCTGATGGGCTGACGAGTTACCCTTCCTCTTCAAATAAAGATACTATGTTTATGGTTCGATCTTTGGATGGGGGTAATACGTGGAGTAATCCCAAAACAATCGCTTCGGTTACTCATTCGAATTTACCTTTAGATGAGCCTTTTAATACAGAGTTCGGTGGATTATCATTCAATACAGGCGGAGGTGGTGTTCCTCCCCTAAGCAGAGATAAACAAAATGGTGCGATATATGTGGCTTGGGCGGATGCACGATTTTCCGGAAAAAATGCTACAGGGGCTGTTTTAATGAGATCTGCTGATGGTGGCAATACATGGTCACAACCGATTAATGCAACACCTGGAACTCCTGCTAATGTTTCATCAGCAGTTTTTAAAATTGCAGTGGCTGCGAATGGCACGGTAGGTGTATTGTCTTATGATTTTCGAAATGACGTGCCTAATGATAGTTCATGGGATGTGGATGTTTATTTAGGATTTTTCAAATATAATTCAACAACACAGCAATTAAATTTTGTGGGTGAGCAACGACTTACTTCGGTTTCAATGGACGCCACACAATTTATCACACGCAAAACTATTGGGTCAGGAACTCCTGGATTATTTCCAGGTGATTATATGGGACTTGATACCGCTGGAAATGATTTTCTTGTTGCCTTTACGCGTAGCAACCAAAATCATGCAGTCCCCGAAATTCCACCGAATACTACGGTCTTGAAAGTTGATAGTGTCAATCATCAAGACATCGTATTCGCCAGAGTTACTGCTCCTTAGGTTTAAGTTGTGAAAGGAGGTCAAGCCTAAGATTGCTACACATTAGTCAGAGATTTTGGAAGAACGCAGCAATCCTAGGCTTGGCCTCCTTTCCGATCAGTCGAATTTGATCATGCAGTATATAATAAGATTCTTCAGATTAATCACTGCCCGTGTTATCATGCCATGACTCTACCACTTGGCTTTAAACACTCTTCTTCTCTATGGAGTAATTTGTTTAGCTCTTTTTTTTGTTCTCGTACAAATCTGGTACAAAATTGAGATCATAAATTTCATCATGTATTAAAGTTGAAGTCGGCAGGTTATGATATATCGGAAGTAAAATATGTCGTTTATTTTCATGAGGCGCAATAAGAGTATCAGCATTTCTTTCGAAATAGTAAAGGAATCTCTCTAAGAATTGTGACGCGCTAATATAAAAATTAATAATATGTCTATTAAGCGGCTTCTTCCATCGCTTTTTTCAATTTTGTCATCGCTTGTTTTTCAAGCTGTCGGATGCGTTCTGCTGAAACATTATATTTTGCAGCTAAATCGTGCAGCGTTAGTTTGCTATCGTTTAGCCAACGATGTTGTAGAATATCGACACTGCGTGGATCTAATTCGGCTAAAGCGGCATGTAGAGATTGTTCACGTTGTGTAGACCAGTCGTGTGATTCTGCAGAGTGGGCTGGGTCGAATTTGTAGCATTCAAGAAAATCGGCCGGAGCGGAGACGTCGTCGTCATCGTTAGCTGCTCGATCAAAAGCCACATCGTGGCCATAGAGTCTTTCTTCCATGCGAGTGACTTCAACTTCTTTAACATCGTGTTTGTGAGCCAGCATTTTTACTTCGTTGTTGCTTAACCAAGCACCTTCTTTATTGGCTTTCCGTAGATTGAAGAAAAGCTTGCGTTGGGCTTTGGTGGTAGCCACTTTGACGATACGCCAGTTGCGTAAGATGAATTCGTGGATTTCAGCCTTGACCCAATGCATTGCGAATGAAACTAATCGTACGCCTTTGTCTGGATCAAACCGTTTAACGGCTTTCATCAGGCCTATAGCGCCTTCCTGAATAAGGTCAGATAAAGCAAGTCCGTATCCCAGATAGCCTCGAGCCACACTGATAACGTATCGCATATGAGACATGACCATACGGCGGGCAGCCTCGTGATCGCCTGTTTTGGCGAAATGAACGGCTAGCTCTCTCTCTTCTTCGGCGGTTAGTAGGGGGATTTGTTGAGCCCAATGAATATAGCTTTCGAGACTCCCCATCGGGACGGCTAGTTCGAACTTCTGCAAGCTATTGGTCATAGACTCCTCCAGAGCTTTAACTTTAATGGCACTATTCTAGCACTCTTAGGCCCAGAGTGCTAGTGTTTTTAATCAGTAAAAATACGGGTTTTTGCAATAATGGAGGGCTATTTTATCATTGCTTTTTTTGATTAAAACAAGCCCAAGGCTGCTGCCTTGGGCTTGAGGTTCGCGAACTTAGTTTTCAGTATGTGGATTGCCTCCATGTTTCTTCTCAAGACCTTTAATGATTGAATCTTTGGTACTATGGTTAGGATGTTTCGCGCCTGGATTTAACGAAACATCATTGGCGAGCTTGTGAACAACATAAGCAAAAGCCTTGGATGTCGATTCAAGCACATTCGGATCATTGTTGTTCAAGTTATCACCCCATAAGAAGGGTCGATCAACGAAACCACCATCAAAGCTGGGGATGTTACCTTCATAATTACCTAAGTACCCACCAAAGATATCGACTTCATCTTGAGTCTTGCAGCAGTCCTGACCCGTTAAAATCCCAGTGTTAGGAACTCCAGCAAAGGCAAAGGCAAAAGAGTCTGTACCATTGTTGCTAAATTCTACAAACGGTAGTCCGTTAGAGTTAAAGTAGTCTCTAAAATACTGATTACCCAACTCTGAAGCAGGAACGACATTGGGTGGGAAATCAGGAGCATTGGGTGAATTGGCTGGGTTGGCTATAGCAACTACATAATTGGGTGTTGCAGTAACATCAGCATCAATATCAAAGACTATCTTACTCAGCTCATCTGCGCTAAGGTTTTCCGTATAATAAAACGAACCTAAAATACCCAACTCTTCACCACCAGTCCAGAAGAACCTTAGTTTATTACGAGTAGGGGTATTTTTCATTTTTAGAGCAACCTCTAGGATTGTTGAAGAGCCCGATGCATTATCCAACATACCATTTCCGTAGATGGCATCTAGGTGCGCATCCACTATCACGATATGATTAGGGTCACCGAATCGAGAGTCAGCGATTAGATTATAATCGGGTCTGGTCTCGTTCAGAACGTTCTCATTCATAGTGATGATAGTAGGGCCAGCGAGTGATTGAGCATAGAGATTAGCGCCTACTGCGAATGATGAGTAAACGTCTACGGGTATTGTCGCTACTAGTGCGCCCAAACTACCTGCCCCTGTGCCCGTTCTTCCTGGATTACCTTCATTAAAGATGATTACGCCTGAAGCCCCAGCTGCTTGAGCATTCGCTACTTTGACAGAAAAATTACAGGTACCCCGTTGAATGAGGGCTATTCTACCGGGTACAAATCCCACAAAGTCCGCTGCAGAACAACCGCTGTGAGAGGTTGGAGTCGGAGTTGCCGGTATCACAATGCCACCTACAGCCTGTATTTGGGCTGTGACGGAGTGTGTTGTACCTGACAACTGGCTAGGACTTACTGGGGTCCAGTCAACACCTGGCACATAGTTTGTCGCCGTGGGTGATACTTGTTTCATCACGGGTACACTCGTGTACACGCCATAATTGAAGGGATAGGTCTGGATGCTAACCTTATATCCGGCTTTTCGCATTATATCGGCTACATAATTTACAGAAGCTAAATAGCCCGGTTCACCTGAATTGCGAGATGAGTGACCATCAGGCCCCGGATTGGCATCGCCAATGGCTTGGAAATCAATCATATGCTGCCAAAGTGCATCCTTACGAATACACTCTACTAGCTTATCGGGTGAATTGTTTTGCCGTGCTTCACAAGCTTGATCGCTTGGTGCAGCCACTGCGCTGGTCATAGGTAACAACAAACTTAAGCCAACGGTAGCCAAAGCACTTAACAAAAAGGATTTATAGAATCTAGGGTCATGATTTACCCTATTTTCCTTGGCGCGAGGCGCCTCAAGTTTCAGGTCCCCAGACTGCGAACTGTGAACTGCGAACGCGGAAAAAACTGTCTTAAATTTTTTCATTTTACTACTCCTCTACTTTAGAGCGTCTCACTCTATCCAAAGGCGGTGTTATATAAGTGAGTAACTTTCAGGCTAATGCCCCGAAAGCCATGTATTCTCTGGGATATAGCCCAGGAGAACACTACGCCTATTCACCTGGTCCCGTGCTCCTGCTTGACCGCCGCTGCTTCTTCACTGCTGGCGAGGCTTATTCTGCCCCGTTATTTTAACTTTAGTACAATTTTTGGGATTTTCCAGTCAATAAGCTTGGGTCTTAGTAAAAGGAGGTTGCTGTAGTTTGAAGAGATGCTAAGACAATTAAAGAAACAGTCCCAATGTTACGGCTTGTATATTAAGCTCTTGGAAAAGTCATGATATGGGGCCAAGACCTGGCCCCATCTAACTTATTCGCCTTGAGTATCGCTACTTTGGAGCACTCGGAGGAGGGCATTGGCAGTCAAAAATATTGCTGGTGCCAATGGTTTCAATTACTCGGCCAGTTTTAGTGGTTTGAGTGCTTCTTGGGGGTGGGGTAAAAGTGGGGGCTTTGTTTACATTAACGGAACCCGTAGAATCGGTTTGAGACTGTAAGGTATCAGTGCCCATTTTGTCCAAATCAGCTTGTGAAGGCATTACTTGAAGTTTTGCCCATGTCTTATCGGCATCAGCCTCAGCAAATGAACTATAAGGTTTTTCAGTTGTACCATCTCCTCCTGGAGGAATGCAGCATTTGGCATAAGCCACTTTTTCTGGCTTCTGTACGGGTGGTTGATTATCTGCTGCCTTAGCAGATTGGCTTGAGCTAGAATTTGAGCGCACGCTCGGGCTAGCCCCAGGGCTGGATCCCCCGGCAGCACTGCTTCCAGACGATTGTTGAGCCTGTGCTGATACTGTGCATACTGCGAGTAGTAATGCTAGTGCTATTTGAGTTTTCATGATTCCCTCCTCAATGAATTAATTAAAAACTTTAAACCTCTCTACTAAGTATAGTCCATAATTTCAGTGTTTTCCTGATTATTGATCGAAGAGTTCATGGAAAAATTAGCCGAACTTCTGTTGATCGATGAAAGGCTGGGAAGAAATGCAGCTGAGCAACTTAAAATCTCTGTAATTGGAACAGGCGGTTTGTTGCTAGCAGCAAAACAACAAAAAATTATTTTAAGTGTAAAACCCTTAATAGAAGAATTAATTACTACTGGTTACCGGATTTCTCCTGAGCTAGAAAACACTATTTTAAGATTAGCAAAAGAATTATAAAGATACTGTAAGCTAACTCACGTGAAATTTTACTTTGACCAATTGAGCTGTATTAATATTTCCTTGATGTAAATAATGTAGAAGAGGGCTGAATAGCTGTGGCATCTTGGCATAGAATTTTATTGTTGGGATAGGCGCGGATGTCGATCACCGTGTTGTCGTGTTCATCCGCAGATTTTCGTGGTTGCTTATAATTTTGTTGTGCACTAAAAAGAGTGATAGAGCGCAGAGGGCTTTTAGTTGGAAACACACAACCAATAGAAGAAAGTTGTGATTTTAGTATTTTAAAGAATTCACCATGAATTGTATTTTGAAATCCCATGGTTCCAAGCATACAATCGGGGCACAGGTAATTTTTAGAGAAAGCGTTTAATATTACAGCGTAAATTTTACATCCTTGTGTAAATTGTAAATCGGCTTGGAGGGCTGCAAGAATGTTAGCGATAATGTCTGGCTGCTGTAAATGATCAAATAATGCGGGTTCGGAATGATGGAAATGTTTTTCAAATTCATGATCTTCTGCAGAAGAATCTGATGATGTAAATAATTTTTCTATGGCTTGTTTATTTAATGGAGCTCTTTCTTGTTTGAGATCTTCAACGGCTGTCATTTTAATATCTTCTGGTGCGGCATCAAATCTCGCTAAAATGCGATCGAGTGCATCAGGGCTTCGTTTGAATTTTTTAAACGTGGATGTTTGGTTCGGATTTTCAATAGTTTTTTCACTTTGCCATGCGTTGGTGGCATGAAATTTTGGTACGAAGGTCATATTAACTTTGATCGCAACGCGAGGCAGATCAGCACCGGGTTGGTGTTCTCCTTTAGAGACGATAAAAGTAAGGCTAGCGCTCAGATAATTTCCTTCTCCTCTCATTTGAAAGCGGACAGCATTTTGCAATAAAGCGTGTTCCTCATTGAATGATAGGACTAATTCTTGATTACGCCCAAATCGACAACCATAGCGAATCGTGAGATTTTTGACCCAATGCACGTCACTGGCAAGATTATAGATTAGTTGTTGTGAACGGGCTTCAAAAAGAGCTTCGATTTGTGTTTTGAGTTCCGTATTATTGCCGTTGGGAAATGCAAATTGATTATCACGTGCCATTTGACGTGCTGTTTTTCCTTCGCTATTTCTGATGTTGGGTTCTAGGTGAGGATTTAGTAATAGACGAGCCAAAATAGTAATTTGTCCGAAATGAACAGCATAATGCAAAGCGTTCCAACCTAAACTATCAACATGCGCTAAATTAGAAAGAGGTGTGTTTATAAGAACTTTAGCAAGTTTATATAAACCACGCGAAATTGCCATTTGTAATATCGAGCATTGGCTTCGCTGATTATTAAGATCATCTAAAACTTGATTTGGATTTGCGCCATGATTTAACAGAATAACAGCCGCATGAGCACGTATTCGGTCGCTTTGAGAATCATAGTTGTGCTGTATAAATCCACCTGTTAAACAAAATAAAGGAGTTTGATCAAATGCATCAACAGCATTAACGGCTTGTGGGTTGGCGGATAAAACGAAATCCACTAATTCGGTGGAACCTGCAATATTAATATGTAGACAAGCAAGGTGAAGGGGTAATTGTAAAAATACATTAGAAATTTTTGCTGATTCTTTGTGGCGGAATATGATTTGAAAACAATCCCACGCATTATGAGCTACGGTGATATGCCAAAGGGTATTGCCATCCTGATATCTATGTAACGGGTCCATCTCTTTTAAACATTGGTTTAATAAACCGACTTTATTATTTAATGCAGCAAAATAGGCGGTTTTAATTGAGTTGGATTGATTGATTGGAGCTGGTTCGATAGAGTCTGGAATTAACCTTGCTTGTTTATTTTGGTCTGGTTGTTCAACCCCTTCTTGATCTCTATTATCTTTAGACTCTAGAGGTCTTTTAGGGGAAAAAAATTGATCCATTCGCATATTTCCTTTTGGAGGCTCAAGATCTTTTTTTCTTTTTTTGAGATCCGACTCTCCATGTTTGGCAGGATTCTTTGAAGAAAAATATTGTTGCGGATTTTGAAAAAGTAGAACTAATTCGGCAGGAGAATCGGGGAGGAGTAAGTCAATGGGCGCAACTCCTTTTTTATTCACTATCAGAGGATGGCAACCGCATTGTACAAGACACTCGATTAATTCAAAGTTAACGGGCTGTTGTCCGAGTGCAACGTGTAGTGGAGTGTCACCATTGTCGTCAGTGCATAATGGACTTACTTTATTAGCAAACATTTTTCGAACTTGAGGTAGCTCGTTTCGTCTTACATGAGTGAATAATTTTGCGCGTTCTTCAGCATTTCGTGCAACGAATTTATCTATCATGTCTGTAAATTGTTTCTTATAGGGTGTCACAACCTGTTGGCCATTATAGCCGCCTACCTTATAACTATTTTTATAAGTATGATGGCTGATTTTAAGATCTACAATCGAAAAATTGTTCTTTTTAAGAGTATCGATAAACGATTTTACATCATTTTCCAGTAGGCAGCTGGATTGCAAAGATAATCGTGCAATATACCTATTTTGTGATAATAATCGAGTGATTGCTGGCAATGCTGTGGTATCAAAGGGATTTCCGCCTAGAAAAAGGCTCGAAACTCTAGTGTTGGTTTCTAATGTTTGACATAAAGAATTAATGCCTTCGTTTCCAATATGATTGCCATGTAAATTTAGCACCGTCACGGGTGGATTGTTTTTAAGCCAATCTGTTAGTAGTGGTATATCGGAGTCTTTAATACCAACATTGACTAGTTGTAAAATTGAAAAATTAGGTTGTGTGCGAAGGATATCCAAGATTTTTGAAATGATACGCTGTGATAGCTGCATTTCAGAAACAATGAGTGATCTTAATGAAGAGCATTGGCTTCTTTCAAAGGCTGAAAAAACCTCAAATAAGTCGAGTTCAGAAATTGTTACATGTTGAAAGTGAAAATACCTTATAGCTTGGCATGTTTCCAGTTTTTTAACAAATACACTTATTTTATAAGGATTAAATGCAAAATCTTCAGCGTGTAGCCTTTGAGTATCGCCGCCTTCTTCAAGGGATCTTAAGAATTTATTGACCTTTAACTGGTTCGAAATCCCTTTGGTATAGTTTGAGTCTTGGGTTGATAGCTGTTCAATATAATTAGATGAGGTGCTATGGGAGACCTCTAAAATGCTGATATTATTTTCTAGGAGTTGGGCAATAGGTCTGAAATCTTTGCGCTCGAGTCTACAGGAAAAATGTAAATGTGTTATTGTGCAAATTGCGGGAATCCGTTGGATAACTTCTATTTGAAGTTCGTAGAATTCTAGTTTCTCGACTCTGCAAGGTGATTGTAAGCAGGTCGTGAGGGCATTAATTTGCTCGGGGGAAATACATGAGGGTAAGGATAAACTGTTTGCCCTTCCTTGCCTAACTTTGAGCAGTGAAGCATTAAATTTTAGAGAAGAAAATAACATTGTCACGGTCGATACAAATGTGTTATCTGATCCCTGTGTGCCATACAATTGTGATTTCGATTCTTCTTCACATTCCCAGCCGAATTCTGCGAATTTATGTAATGAGACTTTCAGAATGTGCGTGTTTTTAGCAAGTATTCTCGCAAGTCGAGATATTTGGTAGAAATGGGTTAGGTATTGGGTAAAACATATTTGAGTGATGTTTAGGTGAGCGCTAAATTCTTCGCAAAAGCTATCGAATAACAATACTCTTGGGTTGTCGATGATAATGTGCTCTAGGACGGGATCGAATTTTTGTTTGTTTTGTGAGTTGGCCATAGAAGCATTATGTTCTAGACAAGCAGATATTCTGCTTTCTTTAGAGGAATTTATTTTGGTATTTAGTGGCAAAGTTTTATTGTATAAAACAACTTTTAGAAGTCTAGGATTGGTTTCTACGAGATCACATAATCTAGTCATTTCTCCTTCTGATAATGGTGTTTTAATATGCAAAGCTGTGATTTTGTCATTATTTTGCAAGACCTCAATAAGTCGGTTGTCTTTGAGTAAGTCTGGGTAATCGTTGAGTTGACATACAGGGTTTGAATGATTTTTTAGCGTCAGAGCAACTGCTTGAGCATTAGCGTTCCTTTGAGCACCTTGTTGGGGTTTATCTGAAGACCATTTTTGCACAGTAATCCCTTATAATAAGAAAAATAAATGGGTATTCAATTACGAGTGCTGTTATCATATCATTCGATAGCGAATTATGGCAATTACTACTGCCACTTCGATAAACAATTTTTAGCGGATAGCCTGTTCGGGCTTGACTTCATTACCCAGCATGATAGGGTGATCTCATCTATTAACCTAACTGAGGAACCGACCGTGAAGACATTCAATTTCGTTTTAAGTGCCGTAGCTGTATCTACCATTGGATTCGCTAGCATGACTGCTTATTCTGCATCGTCTGCAGCTCCTGCCGCGACCTTTAGTGCGGATCAAAAGACTCAAATTGAGCAAATCGTACACGATTATCTTGTTACCAAGCCTGAAGTTTTAATTGAAGCTTCGAAGGCTCTTCAACAAAAGCAAATGGCTGAGGTGTCGTCAAAAGCAAAAGATGCGATCTCAAAAAACGCATCAACATTATTTAGCAACGCTCAATCTCCTACATTAGGTAGTACCAACGGTGACGTGACTATTGTTGAGTTTTTGGATTATCAATGTGGTCATTGCAAAGCAATGTCGCCTGTTTTAGGTGAGCTCATTAAAGCAGACCCGAAACTTCAAGTGGTGGTTCGTGGCCTTCCTATTTTTGGTGAGTCTTCAAAAACAGCAACGAAAGCTGCAATTGCGTCGAATAAGCAGGGTGCAGATAAATTTGCAAAATTCAATGAAGCATTGTTGGGAAGTACAGAGCCATTAAACGAAAAGAATATTTTTGCATTAGCAAAAAAAGCAGGATTGGATGTGACAAAACTTAAAAAAGATATGGCTTCTAAAGAAGTTGAAGATCAAATCAATGAGAATTTCCGTTTGGCTCGTGAGCTCGGTTTGATGGGTACGCCTGCTTTTGTATTAGGCAATCGCAGTTACAGCAAAACAGAATTTGTACCAGGCCAAACTTCAAAAGAAGAGTTAACAGCGCTTATTGCAAAATTACGTAGTTAATTATTTAATTATGTGTGGGGAAGAAACGAATTCTTCCCCATCTCTCCTTTCTAATTTTCAGGATTTTTATTCGAGAGACCAATGACAACACCTAAAACTTTCCAAGAAATGATTTCAAGACTTCATGAATTTTGGTCCAAACAAGGCTGCGTCATTGTGCAACCTTTAGATCTCGAGGTAGGTGCTGGTACATTTCATCCCGCCACATTTTTGCGGGCTATTGGTCCCGAGCCTTGGTCTGCAGCATTTGTTCAACCGTGTCGACGTCCTACGGATGGGCGTTATGGTGCAAATCCTAATCGCGCACAACATTATTATCAGTACCAAGTTATTTTAAAACCTTCACCTAATGATATTCAGGAAATATATTTAAATTCGTTACGTGCATTGGGAATTGATCCTCTAGAGCACGATATTCGTTTTGTAGAAGATAATTGGGAATCGCCAACACTCGGTGCCTGGGGTTTAGGATGGGAAGTGTGGCAAAATGGTATGGAAATTACACAGTTTACTTATTTCCAACAGGTCGGAGGTTTAGAGTGTAAGCCTGTGACGGGAGAAATAACCTACGGACTTGAACGTATTGCAATGTATCTTCAAGGCGTTGAAAGTATGTACGATGTTTTGTGGACAGAGCATGAAGGTCGTCGCGTTACTTATGGTGATGTTTTTCATCAAAACGAAGTCGAAATGTCTAAGTACAATTTTGAACACGCCGATATTGAGCATTTAAAACATTTATTTTCAAATTACGAAAAACAATGTCATGAATTAATTGCGCTCAGTTTACCTTTGCCAGCTTATGAGATGGCATTAAAGGCTTCACATACTTTTAATTTATTGGATGCGCGACGTGCGATCAGTGTGACAGAGCGCCAGCGGTTTATTTTGCAAGTACGAAAATTAACGCAAGCAGTAGCGCAAAGTTATTTTGATGCGCGGGAAAAATTGGGTTTTCCCTTGCTGCAAGGAAAATAATATGAGTTCGTGTAATTATCAATTTTCAAGGGGCGGGCTATGAGTAAAAAAATAAATGCTGGAGAGAGTGCGCTTGATTTTCTGGTTGAAATCGGTACTGAAGAAGCTCCTGCGAAAATGTTACCTAATTTAGCCAGCAGTTTTTGCGATGGTATTAAAAATGGTTTAATGCAAGCTGAATTAGCACATGATTCTGTTATTTGGTATGCAACGCCACGACGTCTAGTGGTAATTGTTAGGGCATTAATTACTCAGCAACCCGCTCGTCATATTGTGCGTTTGGGGCCATCAAAACAAGCTGCATATAATCAACAAGGTGAGCCTACTCCTGCTGCTCTTGGATTCGCGCGATCTTGTGGTGTAGATCTTAAAGACCTTGGTTTTAAAGAAACAGAACAAGGTGAGCGCTTGTATTTTGAACAGGATCAAGCAGGTGCGGCAACTCATACATTATTGGCGTCAATTGTGAATGAGGCATTGAAAAAATTACCGATTCCTAAGCCGATGCGATGGGGAGCAACGGATACTCAATTTATTCGTCCCGTTCAGTGGGTGGTTATGTTGTTCGGTCAAAATGTGGTTCAGGATCCAGTGATGGGTATGGTTCCAACTCAACATAGCTACGGACATCGATTTCATCACCCGGGTAGTATTGCTATTAAAGAGCCATCGACGTATCAAGCGCAATTGTTGGATGCAAAGGTGATGGTTGATTTCAATCAACGTAAAAATATTATTAGAGAAAAAATACTAGAATGTGCAAGTAAATTAGGAAATCCTGTGATTGTTGAGTCATTGCTTGATGAAGTGACTGGATTGGTTGAATGGCCTGTTGCATTGCTAGGAAATTTCGATTCTAAATTTCTTGTAGTGCCACAAGAGGCATTAATTAGCGCAATGCAAGTGCATCAAAAAAGTTTTGCTATTCAAGATAAAAATGAGAAATTGCTGCCTTATTTTATTACGATAAGTAATATCGAAAGTAATAATAAACAGACCGTGATTGTCGGAAATGAACGAGTGATTCGTGCGCGATTGTCGGATGCGGAATTTTTCTATACTGAAGATATTAAACATGCTTTAGATCATTTTGTGGAGCAGTTAAAATCTGTTGTCTTCCAGGCTAAATTGGGTAGCGTTTTTGAAAAAACAACACGAAATAAACAATTGGCTCAAAAAATTGCTCAACTTATTCAAGCCAATCCAGTACATACTGAACGCGCGGCGTTTCTTGCCAAAGCGGATTTAATGACGAATATGGTGGGTGAATTTCCTGAGCTACAAGGGATCGCGGGGTATTATTATGCGTTGTTGGCAAAAGAGCCGCAACATGTTGCGTTGGCGATCCGTGAGCATTATTTGCCGCGGTTTGCAGGTGATGTTTTACCTGAAACGCTCGAAGGTTGTGCGCTCTCTTTAGCGGATAAAATCGATACTCTAGTGGGAATATTTGGGGTTAATCAGGCGCCCACCGGAGATAAAGATCCTTTTGGATTGCGTCGTGCGGCTCTCGGGATTTTGCGCATCACCATTGAGAAAAAATTATCTCTCGATTTGCGTCAATTATTGGAAATGGCCATAGCTCATTATCACGTTAAACTTCCTAATGAAAAGGTATTAGACGATACACTGAATTTTATCGTTGATCGATTACGAGCCTGGTACAGCACACAAGGAGTTTCGGCAGATATTTTTGCAGCTGTTCACGCACGATTTCCGACAAATCCTCTAGACTTTGATGGGCGCATCAAAGCCGTTCAACATTTTAAAACCTTGCCCGAAGCAAAATCACTTGCTGCAGCGAATAAACGAGTGAGTAATATTCTAAAAAATCAAACGAATAATCAAGAAAAAGTCAATCCAATGCTTTTTGAAAGTGATGCTGAAAAAAATCTTGCTAATCTAGTGCAGACAAAACAAGCTGAAATTACCACGCTTTATCAAGCGGGCAATTATCATCAAGCCCTCACCGAACTGGCATCTTTGCAAACGCCGGTCGATCAGTTTTTTGATACAGTACTTGTGATGGCTGATGACGCAAGCTTGCGGGATAATCGATTATTGCTTCTCTCTCAACTTCGTAATATGTTCCTGCAAATCGCGGATATTTCTTTGCTGTCGGAACAGGGCTGAGTCATCATTTCCATTTGATGTTGCAACCTATAGACGGTTTTTGATCGGGATTTATCTGGGCATTGGATAATAAATTATCGAGTGCCGCTGTCAATTCTTTTCCTGTGACAGGGGACTTGTTGCCAGGTGTGGCATCATCAAATCGTCCGCGGTAAACGCACGCTAATTGTTTGTCAAAAACAAAAAAATCAGGAGTGCAAGCTGCATCATAAGCTTTAGCGATCGCTTGGCTTTCATCGTACAAATAGGGGAAAGTAAAACCGTGAGTAATGGCATTTTCTTTCATTTTGTCTGGTGAATCCGCAGGATAATTTTGAACATCGTTGGAGCTGATGGCGATAAATGCAATTCCTTTGGCTTGATAATCTTTTGCAACTTCAACGATTTTTGTAATGATATGTTGGACATACGGGCAATGATTACAAATAAACATCACCACGGTTCCTTGATCCGATTTTAACGAGTCTAAAGATAATGTCTTCCCAGAGATAACATTAGGTAATAAAAAATTAGGGGCAGTGGTGCCGAGGGGCATCATCTTTGAAGGTGTAAGTGACATAGTGTCTCCTTTTAAAATTATGACAAAATGAGTATAGCAGGTAATGTGATGATGTGTGGTCTAAAACCCTGAGTTGGCGTGCTACGAGGCCTGACTCCTACCAAGATCAATAGCATGGTCTATACTTACAATGTCGATAGTTATAGGTATAGAGGTAGCGTATGAAAAAGCGTAGGCAATGGTCTATTAATTTAGAAGAGAGATGGTACATGGCTCAAAGGCGGCGAAGGGCTTGGGAGTGGGCAGATAAAATGGGGATAATCCCATTGGATGAGTTGTATCGAGAGTTTAAAAGTAATTTAGATATTGTTCGTGATCATCTAAAATCGAATAGTTCAGTTCTGCAGTCGACTATGAAAATGGGTGGTGACGAGTTTTCTGGCCGATTCAATCCAGAAAACTTGCTCTTTTATCTTTCCAATCTTGCCGATGATAAGTTAAAAGAGTACATCAAGGACTATCTGTCAAAAATCAACAGAAACAATTCTGAAGCTATCCGTGAAAATGTGCAAAGGCTGCGTGATGAAATTGAAAATGAACAAAGTGACCCAATCATCCTGTTATATATAGCCAATTATTTCGATAAGCTAGCGAAGTCAGAAAAAATGAATCCCGAAATAGGAGAAAAGCTTAGACAAATAAGAGGCCCTGTGAAAGTTATGTTAGATAAATACAAAGAAGGGAAATACTCAGAGGCTTTGTCGGATTTGCGGGCAATCATAAAGAAAATTGAATCATCTGAATTAACTATGAACGATACTGCTGTAACATTGGCGGCAGTGATGCATGATCTGGAAATTCCCTCGGATATGTTTGAAAGGCTAAATGATGAGGCATGGGATAAGGAGATGATCAATAAAGATGATTATTTATTTTTATATCTTATTGATTTGAGAGAGGGGATCAAATATGCAGGCCTAGTCAAGGAATATTTAAAAAAGAGCGATAGTGAGAAGAAAAATATTCCTGAAATGGAGATTGATACTGTAGATATTGAGCTACTGTTAGATGCGGGGAAGAATTTAGAACGTTTGAGCCCAAAGCAGATCATTTCAGAGATTCTGCCTAGTCTCGAGAAGCCTGTTGATAAATTGAAGTTTATTCAGGAAGAGGTAGAGTTGCATTCGGATACAGTCTATAAAGATCCAAAGAATTTATCTGTATTACGAGAAGAAGTCCAAAAAATAATCAGAGAAAACCCGAATGATGCAGAGGTGAAAAATTGGATTTATGGATTGCCGAGTGAGATAGGTGTTTTGTTAAATTTGACTGTTTCACAGTCTTCACCTGAGTCGTTTTCAAAAGATACAGCAGATTATCAAAAAATTATTGAGCCATTATTTAAAAAAACTGGCGGGGATGATCCTTTTAGAGTTTTAGGGCCGATTGATTTGTTTGTTAAATTGATAGCTAATCCCAATAAGCTAATTGAAAAAATACCTCTTGATGAAATCGCATCATACATGATTGCTCATCCTGAACATGCTGAATCTTTTTTGAAGCCGCCATCAAAGATTTTAGGGGGGCGTAATTTTCAAAAAGAATTTTCACAATCTGCGACAGTTGTTAATCGTATGATACTTCAAGGTGGTGATGATCTTCATAAGGCATTAATGAAAGCGGGAATAGCGACACAAGAAGAAATTCAGAGAGCCAAAGAAAATAGATCGCTCGCCGTAGAAAGTCGTGATGATCAAAGCAAAAGTGCAGTATCTGAAGTCTCAGAAGCTGTCGATAAGAATAAGGTTGGAAGTGCTGGGCCAGAGGTAGGAAAACAGCCCGCTGAAGATTTAGAGAGGGACGCTGTTGGGCTAGTAGAAGAAGAACAAGCCACTATAGATATAGTAAATCCCAATGCTGTGTCAGCTGATTTAGAATTGGATGGTGTTATACAAACAGAGGATTTATTTAAGCAGAAAGCAGAAGCGCTAATCAAAGATATAGAAGGGTTGTCTAAAAATGAAAATATCGATAATGGAAGAAAAAGAGAAGTGGGTGCACAAATGAGCTTTTTTAAAAGCGTAATTAAAAAACCGGAGCAGGCAGAAAAAATTATCCCGGCCTTAGAGGGGATAAGAACAATGCTAAATAATGAGATTGCTGCACAGAAGGATAGTGCTAAAGAAGAGGATGTTTCGAATAAATCGGTGCAAGGTAGCTGGTTTATGGATAAAGAAAGAGGCGTTAAACCTACTATGGATGCGAGGGATATTACGGGGGCTGATCAAGCATTAGATGATATAGAAAATATAAGGAAGGGCCTGGACCAAAACACTGTACAGGATAAAGACCAAGTGCGAGAGATTGAGTTACAACTGCAGATGTTATTCAGTATAATAGAAAATCGAAAATGGGAAGAAAAGAAGCACAGGCCTATATTGGATTCGGTTCAAAGAGAAGTAAATGAGCTTAAAGCTTCGAGCAGTAATCTAAAGAAGTAATTTATTAAATTATACAGTTAATTATAGTTGGCTCATTATTTTATTTCTAGTAATGTTCATTCGGGTATTGACAAGTTAGATTGATAGGATCAGCATAATATTGTGTTTTCAATCAAATATCTATTTAAAAGGGTGATTCATGAAAAAGGCAATAATGTTGATCGGTTTTATAGCGCTACAAACTGGTGTGGCTTATGCTGAAACCAAGTGTTTTTTGGCGACAGAAAATAATCATGTCATACAAAAAATTGGGCAGTGTCAGGAGCGGCAATCTCCATGCTCAACATTTAAAGTAGCTATTAGCTTGATGGGATATGATAGTGGCATTTTGCTAAATGGTCTTAAGCCAATTTATCCCTATACTGGTGGGTCGACGGTTGTAGAAGCGTGTAAGCAATCACAAACCCCGGCGAGTTGGATGAAAAATAGTTGTGTATGGTATTCTCAAGAAGTTACTCAAAAGCTTGGAATGCAAAAATTTAAAAATTATTTAGAAAAATTTAAATATGGTAATCACGATGCATCAGGTGATCAAGGTAAGAATAATGGTCTAACAAATGCCTGGTTGGACAGTTCACTCAAAATTTCACCCGAAGAACAAATACAGTTTCTGGAAAAATTAACAGTTGGCAAATTGCCAGTTTCAGCAAAAGCTCAAACATTAACTAAACAAATTATGTTTGTTGATAATTTTGCAGATGGCTGGAAGCTTTATGGAAAAACGGGCAGCAAAGATAAAAAGGCGGGGTGGTTTGTAGGTTGGATTGAGAAAGGTGATCGTAGAATTATTTTTGCTCAATATCTTGATGGCGCCGAAGAAAAGGATTCTTGGGGTGGAAAGAAAGCAAAAGAAGAGGCGCTTCGACAATTGACGCAGTTGACGAAGTAAAAGTAAAAAGGGAAGGGGTCAAATCTAAGATTGCTACATTTTCTAACTGGCACTTCGCCATTATCTAATCTGTTATTTAAGAATGTAGCAATCTTAGATTTGACCCCTTTCTCTGACCCCTGCCCCCCTCTTTTTTGAGCTATACTTATCATATGAGCTTTGAAAGATTAAGGGGGTTCTTATGAGACACTATACAATAGCATCGTTCGTGGTTGGGATACTTATTGCAGCCGTTGCTAGTGCTGAGGAGCAGCATCAGCGTGGGATTCAACGTGGAGGCCAGGAATTTCATAGAGCAGTTCCGCCAGTAAACACAACACGGCAACCTGCTATACAGCGCGGCCAGGAGTTTCATCAAGTAGCTCCGCAAGTAAGATCTATGCAGCAGTCGGTTAAGCCACATGTTCAAGAATTTCATCAAAATGTGACACCTCGAGTTCAAGAACGACGAGCGCCTGTTGTAACCAGAACGCCAGAAATCCAAAGAGGCCCAATACAGCAATCTCAAAAGATTATTCAATATCAGTCTAATAGATATCCTCAAGTGACTCAGGAAAGAGAAAGAATCAGAACCCATCATCGACATGACCGTGATCGCTACAATACTAAGTATTACAATAATGGATATTGGGGTGGTGCAACTATTTATCCGTATTATGGCTATCCTTATTTATCTGCCCCATACCCCGCGTACCCAAATCGATATTTCGTATGTTATGAAGTCGATCAATCTGATGAAGATAGTATTCATATTTCGTGTCCATATGGGACGGGTTGGTACAGTACATCACCAGCCTATGATACATATCAATATCGCAGTGCATACCGCCCTGAATATGTTTGTCCTGAGTATGGTGCATCACAGTTTGTAGAATTTAATACCAGTTATGAAGCAAGAAATTGGTCTAATGAAAACTGCGATCAATGGATTGATAATTCAGGTGACGATTATTAACGAAGTTACTTGGCTATAGCTTGAATAGCCTCGTAGGTGATAATTTTTAAATCATATAGAACATCTTCTTCGATATTTAAAGGTGGAAACCAGTATAGCGTGTTATCTAAAGGTCGCAATAAAGCTCCGCGTTTTATGGCTTCTTGAAATACTTTAAATCCATATCGTGGGATTTCAGGGGTTTCTATTAAATCAGCTGCTACAATAGCACCGATCCCTCGTAAATTGTGTAGCTTATCTGTTTGATTTGCAATGTCAGTCATATAATTCATCATAATCTTCTGCAAATGATTCGCACGATTACATAAGCCTTGTTCTTCTACAATTTGCAATGTGGCTAGAGCAACACTGGCGGCTAACGCATTTCCAGAATGGGTGTGGGAATGTAAAAAAGCTTTACCAGTTTCATAGTCATCATAAAAATGCTGATATATAGTATCCGTTGTTATTACAGCACTGAGAGGTAGCCATCCTGATGTAAGGCCCTTAGAAACGCAAACGAAGTCGGGCTGTATATTAGTATGTTCGCATGCGAGCATTTTCCCTGTGCGTCCTATACCCGTCATTATTTCATCAGCAATAATATGAATATCATGCGATTTTGCCCACGCAGCTAATTTTTCTAGAAAATCTTTGCTAATTATGAGCATTCCAGCGGCACCTTGAACAATAGGTTCGATAATAAGAGCTGTAGTGGAATCAATGTATTGATCTAAATTTTTTTCGATTTTACTCCATAATATACTGACATCATTCCATAACGGATCGTCAGTATTTTGTACATAAACTGCTTCAATGAAAGGTGGTTTAAATAAAACGGATTCGTATGGAGAACGATATAAACTCAGATCACTCACACTGAGTGCACCTACGGTTTCTCCATGATATGAATTTTTTAAAGCAAGAAATAGGGTTTTTTTTGTTTTGCCTTCGAGCACCCGAACGTGCAAACTCATTTTCAGGGCGATTTCTACGGCGCTTGAACCATCGCTAGCGTAAAAAACTTTACCGAGGTGAGGCATGAGTTGAGTTAATTTTTTTGACAGAGTGTTGATGAGGTCATTTGTAGTATTTCCAAGATCAACATGTTCAAATTGGTCGAGTTGTTTCAGAAGAGCATTTTTTAAACGAGGATGATTATGCCCCAGTGATTTACACCACCAACTTGAAATAGCATCAATGATTTTGATTCCGTTAAATAGCTCAAGATAACTTTCGTATGCTCGATTGATGACCAAAGGCTTATACAGCTCGTGGTCTTTCATTTGAGAACAAGGGTGCCAGACGAACTGAGTATCTTTTGAGTCTATCTCTTGATTGTTCATTAGTAAACCATTTTAGTTTGTAAGGTTGACTAAAAAGAATGTAGCATATATGATGCCCATAATACAATACTAGGAAAAAAGAGAGATGAGTGGTCGCCATTGGAATAAAAGGTCGCTTTTGAATTTGTTTGAAATGCCGCTGTTTGAAGTTGTGCATCGAGCTTATGTAGTACATAAGAAGCATTTTAACCCCGTTGAAATGGAATACTGTTCGTTATTGAATATTAAAACAGGGGGGTGCCCTGAGGATTGTTCTTACTGTCCACAAAGCGTGCATTATAAAACAGAATTAAAACCAGAAAAGCTGTTTGATCATGAAAAAGTAATTGAGTGTGCTAAAGAAGCAAAAAAAAATGGAGCGAAAAGATTTTGTATGGGGGCCGCATGGAGATCTCCACCTAAAAAAGGTTTTGAACAGGTATTAGAGCTCGTTCAAGCTGTTAAATCTCTAGGATTAGAAACATGTGTTACGCTAGGTTTGTTAAATGCATCACAGGCGAGTGACTTAAAAGAAGCTGGATTAGATTACTACAATCATAATATCGATACCTCTGAGCAATTTTATCCATCAATTATTAAGACTAGAACGTATCAAGATAGATTAGATACTATAAAAAATGTAATAGATTCAGGAATTAACGTATGTTGTGGCGGTATTTTAGGGCTCGGTGAAACCAGGGATGATCGAATTGATATGTTGTTGCAATTGAAAAAGTTTCCTGAGGCTCCAAAGAGTATACCTATTAATAAATTAATACCTTTAAAGGGAACGCCGCTTGAAAAAATGGAAGAGCTAGATCATTTTGAATTTATTAAAACGATTGCAATTACACGTATTATGTTTCCTCAATCGATGATTAGACTTTCAGCGGGTCGTGAACAGATGAGTGACGAATTTCAAGCCTGGTGTTTTATGTCAGGTGCAAATTCGATATTTATTGGAGATGTATTATTAACAGCGCCCAATCCCAGCGCGCAAAAAGATTGTGAGTTGATGAATAAACTGGGTTTGAAGCCGCCTTTAAAGTAGGATTAGGTAATGCTGACTAGAAAAATACAAAAAATGAGACAATGGAAGACAAATAATTTGGTAAGAGTAAGGTATCCACTAAAGAAATTTGCGAATAACCAAGTAGTTGTTGAAGATAAACTAGCCCTAAATTTCTGTAGTAACGACTATTTAGGGTTGTCTGGACATCCAAAAATTATTGAGGCCTACATCAAAGGGGTGCGTAAATATGGTATAGGTAGTGGGGCATCAGCTCTTGTTTCTGGCTACTACGATTCGCACGCACAATTTGAATACGAATTTGCAGATTGGTTAGGTGTAGAAAATGCCATATTATTTGGTTCTGGCTATTTAGCGAATATTGGCACTATTACAGCCTTGGGAAATAGAAAATCGATAGTATTGTCTGATAAATTATGTCATGCGTCACTTTTAGATGGGATTCAGTTATCAAGAGCAAAACACTTTAGATTTAAGCATAATTCTATGAACGATTTATTCCAATTAATGAAGTCTAAAAATCCAGATTTGATCATTTGTGAAAGTGTTTTTAGTATAGAAGGTAGTATTGCTCCTATTTCAGAGATTAGTTCAATAGTCAATCAGGGGGCAACTATTATTGTTGATGATGCACATGGAATTGGTGTTTTAGGAAAAAGTGGAAAAGGAATTAGTGAGCATCAGAAGCTTAAGTCCGATCAACTCGATTGTATTGTAGCTCCGTTGGGGAAAGCGTTTAATGCGATGGGAGCTGTCGTTGCTGGAAAAAAAGAAATTATTGAAAGTATATTACAGTTTGCGCGCACTTATCGCTATACCACAGCTCTTCCACCGGCCATAGCATGCGCATTATTAGAAACATTGAAAATTATTAATGATGAGACCTGGCGACGTGAATCTCTGCTAGGATTGATAGGATTTTTTGTCCGAGAATCAGAGTCAAGAGGATTGATTCTTTCATCGCAGGATATGACGCCGATTAAATCGATTGTTGTTGGTGATAGTGATAAAGCAATAGAAATACAAAAAGAAGTTTTGAAGCAAGGATTTTTTGTTTCATGTATACGCCCACCTACAGTTCCTAAGAACAGCGCTTGCATTCGAATTTCTCTGAATTCTTTGCACGGAGAAGAAGATATTATTCGTTTGTTGAATTGCATGAAGGATGTTCTTGTATGCAATCATTAAAGAAGGGTCAGATTCGGCGAGCCTTTAATAAGGCCTGTGTAACTTATGACCTCAGCGATCATGTGCAGAAGAACATTTGTTTGAAATCCATTGAGTTATTAACGTTGCTAAGAAAAGATTTTGGTGTAATTGCTGATTTTGCATGTGGCACAGGAAATAGTACTCTAGCTCTGATGGAAGCAACGCGTTATGAAAAATTATTTGCTGTAGACATCTCAGATCGTTTACTTGATGTTGCGAAAAAAAAGCTAAATCAATACGATGTCGAGTTTATAGCGGGAGATTTCGAAGAGGTCCTATTTGAAGAAAAAAGTATGGATTTGATCTTTTGCAATATGGGTCTTCAATGGTCGTTATGTTTGGAAAAAACCATTGAGTTATTCGGCGCCTATTTGAGAGATGAGGGTATTTTGGTTTTTACAATACCACTTGATGGCACATTCAAAGAACTAAAAGAATCGCACAGAAACGATTTTAAACGAGCTCGAGATATAAATTTTATTGCTGATAAATTGAATCTTTCGGAGGTTATTTATCATCAATCCATAATTGAACAACCTTTTTCTTCCCATTACGAAGCATTAAAGTCTATTAAGTCGGTTGGTGCTAATTGCGTGACAAAACCAGTCGATATAAATAGAAAGATTGGACTGCGAAAAAGTATAGATAATATTTTTATTGATACAAATTCGCTGTCATTAACCTATCAAATAGGGATATTTGTCCTCACTAAGACAAGAGATCATGAAAAATAGTGTTTTTATTACAGGGACTGATACAGGTATCGGTAAAACAACTGTTACCGTCGCCTTGCTTAGGCAATTAAACAGTTTAGGATATAAAACCTTCGGATTAAAACCTATAGCGACAGGATGCTACTATAACAGAGCTGGAGAGCTTGTAAACGAAGATGCGCTCGCTTTACAAGAGGCATCATCAGTTAAAAGAAACTATAAGGTCATTAATCCAATCTCCTTTCAGGAACCGATAGCACCACACATTGCCGCTAAGAAAAAAGGAGATTTGCTCACGGTCAATTCCTTGGTAAATATTATTAACGAATCTATCCAGACAGAGGCCTTTATTAATATTATAGAAGGTGTCGGTGGATGGTCGGTGCCGATCAATGAAATGGAGTGTATGTCAGATGTTGTTAGAACTTTACAACTACCTGTCATTTTAGTGGTGGGTATCAGATTGGGCTGCATTAATCACGCCATATTAACGGCACAAAATATGATGTATACCAAGATACCTTTGATAGGCTGGGTTGCTAATTGTATTGATGATACAATGTTAGAGAAAGATGAAAATATTGCAACATTAGCAAGATGGATGCCAGTGCCATGTTTGGGAAGTTTAGCCCACGCAAAGCAACCTAATTTTTTGTCTGAACTAAAAATCGATCTCTTGCTATCATAGAAATGAAGTTATTTCATAAGATCTGATTTTAATTCAGTGAAAGAAAAATTATTTTTCTGCATACTCAATGTCGAGATAATTTTAGACTTCGAATCTTTATTAATGATATATTTTGTAAAAATTGAAAGTGTATCTGAAGGACCGATGTCTATATATCGATACTGACCTTTATTTTCAAGAAATTGAATCGTTTTTTGAAATTGAATGGGCGCTCGAAAAACCTCCTGAAAGTGTTTATTATCTATAGAATTCAAAAAGTGTCCTTTTGTACATGATGCTATTGGTAGCATTGGAGTTTTAAATACGGCTTCATCGATTGTCGCTTTTATTGGCTCAATGGCTGGCTCAATAGCGCTAGAATGAAAGCCATACTGTATTGGTAGTTTAAAATAAACTAACTTTGACGAATTCAGCATCTCTACCAGTTTTGATTCAGAGTTTTCCAGGCCAGCAAGAACGAAATGCTGTTGGAAATTTTTGGATGCTAATTCAACTTGTGTTGAATTTGAATATAGCGGTAGATGTTGTTCGTGATTAGCTAAAATGGCGTACATAAAACCTGTGTCACATACAGCCCTAACAATTTTAGCTTGGCTTAAAATCATTCCTAGAGCTTCTTCGGGATTAATAACTCCAGCTGTAGTTAGGGCGGAGTATTCACCTAGGCTATACCCCAGAACAATATCTGGAAAAATATCTAGAGATTCTAATGTCTTCACCATGGCATATTGAATCATAAATATAGCAGGGTGTGTAATTGCTAAATTGTCGAGTTTCTCTGTAATTAGTTTCGTTTGATCATAAATAGCAGAGAGTACAGAATATCCGGATATAGATTTAACCAACTCATCGAGATAATTAATTGTTTTTCTGAATACTAAATTTTCTCGATACAGAGATAGACCCATAAAGTAATACTGAGAACCTTGCCCAGAAAACATAAAAACAGATTTAGAATTTTTAGTCATTCGTACCTCAAGCAAGTGTGTTGTATTTAAGTAGATTCTAAGTCAAAAATTAAGATATTGATTGGATAGCAGTATAACATGACTTTAAGCCCTCATGGTTAAGAATTTAATTATAAATTTTGGATTATACTATTTATGACTTTTTCTTTGCTAATAAGCACAAGATTTTCAAGAGACTTACTGGAGGGGATGGGGCTTGGGTCCGCTGAAATCCTATGAAATTTCGGAGATTTACCCAGGTTTAGTTGGGAAAATTGAGAGATGAGTTCGGAGGAGAAATTGGCAAATCCTTGTCCTTCTTCTATTAAAAAGACAGCTCGAGATTTATTAATTAAATCGAGATATGGACTTATTTCGAAAGGGTAGATTTGAATAGGGCAAATGAGTTGAGCTATAATTTCATGCTCTGAAAATAATTCAGATAGTATTTCAAAAGCCAGTTCAGAAAGCCCTCCATAAGTAATCAACGTGATGTCAACATAATGCGTTTCGGGTTCGATAATTACGGCAGGATAATTCTTTTCGTTAACAAAACAAGAGCGAAATCCCTCTGGTGCTGTAGTGCGTAAATATTTTGTATATAGGACTTTATTTTCGAGAACAACAGTTGGGTCTTCTGATGAATTTAATAGACTTTCGTACACAGATTTTGGGTGAATTAGGTTGTTAAGTGCAACAACACGAATTCCAGGAATTCCTAATAAATGCCTATCCAAAGTTTGACTGTGAGTTGGGCCATAACCGCGCCCTCCTCCCATTGGTGTTCGTATAATAATAGGAACTCTGACTTGTTCATTATACATGTATCGAAACTTTGCTGCGTGGTTAATTATTTGGTCCAAAGCTAAAGTGATAAAATCACCAAACATTATCTCTATTATAGGACGATAACCTTCTAAGGCTAGTCCGTTTCCTATGCCGACGATGGCAGCTTCAGAGATTGGTGTGTTCAAGACTCTGCCGGGAAATTTGGAAGATAACTCTTGTGAAATTTTGAATGCTCCTCCATAGGGAGAGCGAACATCTTCACCGATGAAATAAATTTTTTCATTTTCCAGCATTAGATCTTTGAATGTCTCGTTGATCGCTTGCCCGAAACGAAGTGAATTGTTTGTGGTTAAAGAAAACGGATTTTCCCATTTCAAAGGAGTTAATGAAAAGAAAGTAGATTCAGCATTCTGAGATTGTTTAATTTTTTGTACTGCCTGCGAAATTTTTTCAGAAATTTCTTCTTCAAAAATAGGTATATTTTTGTCTGAATTAATAATTAAATTTAAAGGATCTATGGATTTGTAATGTTCCATTTCTTTAAATTGACGATGGTCATCTCCTTTTGAATGTGGGCCTAATCGATATGAGTCTATACGAAAAAAACTTGGCTTTGATGTTGTGCGTGTATAATCAATGAGTTGCTCAGCGGATCGAAAAAAATGATCAATATCCCAAATAGAGGATATTTCTGTTCTGATGGAGAAAGCACTAGCGCGATCACAAATACTTCCGGCTAAAACTTCATTTTGGCTCGTGGATTGCGAATAAAGATTATTTTCAACGATAATAATAAGCGGTAAATTCCATTTAGAAACGATATTCAATGTCTCATAAAGAACTCCTTCACCGAGTGTGCCATCACCTATAAAAACAATACTGATATTTTCATTGTCTTTAAGTTTTTTTGCCCATGCGAGACCAGCGGCTACAGGTATAATTCCACCTTGAATACCATTCGAATAAAAACCATTCTTACACAAATGCTGACTACCACCTTTTCCTCCGCATACACCTAAAGAATTTCCATAAATCTCACCGATTAGACCTACTACATCTTCTGTAAAACTTAAGAAATGGCCGTGACATCGATGGTTTGAGAAAATGGAGTCACCAGGGCGAAGAAACTCGTTGATTATGGCTCCAGTGAATTCTTGTCCTAGGCAAGTATGTACTGTTCCGTACAGTTCTCCTTTTCCATAGAGCTCTAATAAGGTTTCTTCTACTCTACGTGTCAGCAAGGCTTTATAAATAATACGATCCTGTGTCTCTTTAGGGATAGTAAGATTTTGAATCAAAGATGTTGTTTGCATTTTTAATGGCCTCATAATGAAATGCTAGGTAATTATGGATGTGTTTTGATCCAACAAATGTTCCTTAAATTGCTTCAAGAATGTAGCCACTTCTTGACCTGAAAGGACGCGGTGATCAAAAACAATAGTTAAAGATAGTGGAGATCCTGGGAGATCTTGATCACCGCCAATTCCCAAAATAACAGATTGATTTTCGTTCAAAATAGGTTGGAAATGTAAAATATTATCTTGAGATAGATCCGTTACTGTTACGGTAGGGCTTTTTAGAGCAGACATTGGATTGGTGTTCTCATGATAATCCGAAATAGATTCTATAATTGACATTTGCAGATCGAATAAAGACAGGGTATTTGAGTCTTCAATTACTAAAACTTTTAGCCCTTTTCCAATGTCAATTGCTAAGCCCAAATTGACACGGTTATAGAGATGAATTTTTTTATCTGAATAATAACTCGTGAAACGAGGATTTTTTTCAAGCATCATTGAAAATACGTGCAAAATATAGGGTAATATTCTTCTGTTCATCCAAGAAACGTTGATAAATCGGCGTCTGATTTCTTCTGAGAAAAGTTGAATAGTCAATGAGCTTGTTAAAACCCCCTCCTTGTTTCGTGATAATTTTGAAATTTCAGCTAATTTAGAGAAGGAGGCAGGCTCTACCTGGAATTTCGGAAATTCTTGAGAGTTTACGTTTTTATTTGCTGAGACATTTTCCGCAATTTGAGATTTAATTTTTTCAACTGTTACTAATCCCATATTGAGGAAGTCCTCTTTTTTAAGGTTGTTGTCTTGGATGTATTTCAGTGCAGACTTAGAAAAAATGTCTAAATTTCCATTCATTGATGGTATGTCTGTGGCAGGCTCTGGGTTAGAGTCACTATTAGCCTCAGCCTCTAGATCGGCAAGAGATTCAAATAGTTTGCCATAGCAATTCCCGACAGCAATGATATCTTCCGATTTACATTTTTGGAGAATGTATCCAGATGATTCGCATTCTACG
>JAKORL010000171.1 GCA_029777855.1 Pseudomonadota bacterium | reverse complement strand
GTCAAACTCAAGAAAAGATATGTTCGCGTAGTCGCCCAATCGATCGGTAAAATTCCACCCAAAGCCCAAGGCGCCGGCAACGACGCACACCTTTTCTGCAATGAAATAATTATTGAATAAGTTTGAAGGCGGAATGCGGAAGGCGGAAGGCGGAATGATTCAATTACGAATTACGATTCTTAAATTTAGAATTTAGAATTATTTGATTATCAGGGAATTATATTCTAGCTTCAAAATATTTCGACTTTCAACTTTCGCCTTTCGACTTTTAAATAACCCCGAAGGGGTGACATGATTGTAAAATTAGAAATTAGTAAATTTTCCAGAGTGGGGAAATGGAATGACTGCAAAGCGAAGTATGATCTGCCCCCTGATTTTTTTATTTCAAAAATAGAAATGCAAAATATAAA
Organism: Pseudomonadota bacterium; assembly: GCA_029777855.1. Classification (GTDB taxonomy): domain Bacteria; phylum Pseudomonadota; class Gammaproteobacteria; order JAIEPX01; family JAIEPX01; genus JAIEPX01. The sequence continues at coordinate 9,352 of JAKORL010000171.1, read as the reverse complement.
ATAAGCTGTTTTATAATATAATTCGCTGATAATCAAGTTTATAAATCCGAAATCCGAAATCCGAAATCAAGATCATCTTCTCCTTCTTTTCGCTGCTTTCAACGGCTCATCGCCAAAGGAATAGGTAACCCCAACAATGAAGTTCAATCCCAGGTTTTTGAAGTCATAATAGTTCGACAAATATTGTGATGCCAAATTGTTAATTTGTGCAAAACAGGCAAATTGAGGTGTGATCAGATATTCAAAACCGGCATCAAAGTTGAGAGTGGGTCTCATTTGTTTTACTACATAATTGTTGTTTTCCAATGGGAAGAATCCCCACTTGCCAAACTGCATAATGAAGTTTAAATCAAAAATATAACGATCTCCGTGATAATATTTTCCTCCAAAAGCACCCTCCCAGGTGGGTTTATACCATGCATGATCCGCATTGGAGAGTTTGTAATATTTCCAAAAATTGAGGTCAAAGTTCAGGAATAAGTGATCAACCACTTGCCAGGTGAGATTTCCGGAAACGTTGAGAATGTTGGCATTAGTGTATATTACATCAAATTGATTTTTTAGATAACAAAGCGTATCTACCATAAAAAGCGGCATATCCTTGGTGTAAGAGTAACGCGCAGCAAAGTGGTAGTTCAATTTTTTAACCAAATTACCCTTTAACCCTCCATACACACTGATCTGTGTTCTGGAAAAACGCAAAGAATCAAGTCCCGGTCTGATATACGGATTTTCATAAATGAGCTCTTGTAATGAGTTCCAATGAGTATTCCCGTTCACACCACCGTATAAACTCATGATTCCTTTGATTAATCCCAATTGTACTTCTGCAATAGGGTAAACCGGTATCATAGCTTTACGATACAGTGTTGAGTTAACGATAGGAATACCAACTCCCAGAGAGAGCAGATATTCATTCACCTCAAAAGTCATAGTGGGTTTGAACTCAAATTTGAAGGTATTGCGTGTTAAATTAACATCATTGGGTGCATTACACCATCTGTTTTGATAATAATCAAAATCAATATCCATGCGGTAGTTTTGAGTCCCTGAAACCTTTAAAAAGCGATCATCATAACCGATAAACCCTTGCAATCCCCAATGATGTTCCCAATCTTTAGGATAGGTAGCAAGTAGGTCATAAACAAAGCGTACATCATACTTAACTACTTTAACATCAGCAGTTTGATTAGATCGAACGCCGGTAACCGCCCGGAGATGATGGAAGTTATTTTTCAATGAATCGCGATAATCTTTAGTGTAGAAGTAATCCTCATAACCCAGCAAGCGATTGAACGCAAAACGGTGTGCCACTTCATGGTTGTAATTGAGATGGTTATAAAAAGTAGCGTTTCTTAAAAAGTGATGAAAGAAAACTCCTAATTTAGTATCACTGACAGGTGCATAGGCGAAATCTTCCAAGCCCCTGATGCTGTTGGGTCCCCATAAAGAAAAGTGATTCACATTGAGTCCGTATGAGAACTTAGAGTTGTCGAAATTATGGATGTTTAATTGTGCCAAAGGACTTACCGGATAACCAAATCCCACGCGGAGAAAGTTACGGTACAATCGTTTCATAACATCAGCCGGTAATTTTGCAGGGGCTACAGTTGATGGTTTGAACGATAGATCAATTCGTTGCGGCATAATGTAGTAATCAAATTGAATCTTATCCTTAGCCGTATCGACAATCTCTGCACTTTTGTTAATTTTCTCAAAATGTTGAAGTGTCAGTGTATAATCAACATTGAATTTGGCTGTATCTACGGGTTGCGCTTGTACTAAAACATACAGCGTAAAAGTGATTAATATGGAAATATATTTTTTCATTTTCTTCTGTTTTTACTGCTTGTTATTACTGAGCGTTTTCTAATGCGGTCACTTCACTAATCTTTTGTAGGGCAATCTCTTTTAATTCCCCTTCAAAATTGTCCACAATACTTTGATAAGTGTGTCTTGCCTGGAAATAGTTCTCTTTTTCTTTATACCAATCTCCGTATAAGATGAAAGTTTTTCCTAACCAGTATGCAGAGGTGTAGGAACCACTGATGATTCTTTTAATTAATCGCTCAGCCTCCTCATAATCTTTTTCATTGAAAGTGATCTCAGCATGTTTATAGGCTGCTTCTGCACAAATCTCATTGTTACAACTGGTTGCCAGTGTGGAAAAATAGCGTTTGGCAGTGATGTTTTCATTTAAAAGATAAGCACTTCTTCCTGCATAAATCAACGCGTCATTTTTCAAATCCTGATCATTCTGATCGGAATTAATAATGGCCTCAGCACTTTCCAGAGATTGACGATATCGACCTAATTCAAAGGCACAACGCATCACTCCATTGTGTGCGTAAATGGTGTTGTTTTGGCTGGATGATAGTTCAATCAATTTAGTAAAGTATTCCAATGCACGTGCATATTCGTTTTTATTGAACAGGATGATAGAGAGCTTCTTAACAGCAACCTCATTATTGTTGGTGTTGTATTTGGTTACTAACGCTTCATAAGAGATCAGCGCTTTATCGTAATTTTTATTGCCATATTCACATTCTCCCTTGTTAAAGAGCGCTGTTGCAGCGAATAATCCATTGGGGAACTGTCTTAAATAATCCTCATATCCCTTGATGGCTCCGTCACAGTCACCACGCGTAAATTTGCTGTGGGCAGCCTTAAAGGCAACAGAGTCCTGTTTGGATTCGGAATAGTTCACGTTTTTAGTACGGATATAGTCAAAAAACTCTGCCGTATTTCCTTGATCAGTATAAATGCTCTCTAAGTTGGAGATAGCATCAATCGATTCTTGTGATCCTTTGTAGTTGTCAATCACATACTTAAAGTTTTTAATCGCATTTTCCGTATCCTGAATATTCAAATATGCCAAAGCCATTTTGTTATAAGCTTGTTTAGTGTAAACACTTCTTGGGTATTTGCTGATAAAGGATTGATACGATGCAATCGCGCTGCTATACTGTTTTTGCAGGTGATAAGTCGAAGCCAACTCAAATTGTGCATCTACAGCGTAAGAAGAGGAAGGATAAATCCTGATGAGACGCTCTAAAATCTCTATTTTTTTATCAAAAGATCTCTGATATCCGTACGCTTTAGCTTGTTGGAATAGAACATAATCCTTATTGGCAATACCGGTTCTTTCATTTTTTTGATACGCAGTAATAGCTTGAGAGAATTTTTTCTGCATGTAATAGGAATCACCAACTCTGATTTGTGCATCATTCACTAAGAACTGATTCTCACCATCATACAAGTCTAAAAAGCGATTAAAAGCGGTGATGGCATCCGAGAATTGATCCTGTTTGATATGCGCATATCCTAAACTGTAAAATGAAATAGCATAATTTTGATCCTTCTTAGCTAAATCATGACGTTGGTATAAACGTAAACTTTGAGCCGCAGCTCCATATTTTCCGAGTCGATACTCAATCTCTCCCTTCCAATACAATGCCGAAGCGTGTGTAACGGGATCCAAAGGGTATTTTATCGACTTCTCGATCATGACCAATGCTTTGGAATTATCGTTATTATTCACTAATTCTAAAGCTCTGTAGTAGGTACAGCGTTGGTATCCTCTCAACAAATCCGGAGTTTTATTCGGAATCTTTTCCAAAGAGGTGATTGCACCTTGATAGTTTTTGGTTGATAAGTAAATCCGCGACAAATAACCACTCGCTTCATCACTTCGGGTCGAGTAAGGATATTGTGTGATATACTCCTCTAAAGCACCAATGGCGGTGTTAAAGGGCTGATTTGAAGTCTCATACTGCAATTTGGCATAGTTGTAAAGCGCATCTTCAGTAATCTCCGGATCAATTTTCATCTTGTAAGCTTCATGAAACATTTGCGAAGCCAATGAAAGTTGTGAATTTTTCATGTAGCAATCTCCCAATACATACAAACTGGTTTGTGACATAATGGAAGGTGTTTTGGTCGTTTGAGAAAGATATTCGATCGCTTTTTTATAGTTTTCAACGTTGTAATAGGTGTATCCTGCTGCAAAGCAGTCACTGGAATCCAAAGAGCCTCTGTTACGATCTAAATAGAAATTAAAATAGGGTTCTGCATTTTTATATTGTCCTAAGTTGTAGTAGGATAGTGCGATAGCTCTGGCAATATCGGTTTTGCTTTTCTCATTTGAATTTTCAAACAAGGGGGGAGCAATCTCTACCAGGTCGGCATATTTTTGCTGTAAAAACAAAATCTGAACCACATAGTAAGGAATGAGCGCTTTGTACTCGTATGAATCCTGAAGTTCCAAAAATCCTTCCAACGCTGCTTCATACTGTTGCTCTTCGTATGCGATATGTGCTAAATAATAAGTAGCACGCTCCTGGTACGGACCGCTGGCGCGTTTGGCGCGATACATAAAGGTTTTCGCATCATCATATTTATTGGTGGCAAAATAGGAATATCCTTTTTTGAAGTAAAATTCTCCCATCTCCTCAGGACGAACATGACGCTCATCGATCTTGTCAAAAGTCTCTAAAACCTTTTTGTACTGCTTTTTGTGAAAGTAAAATTTTCCTAAGTAATAGTACGCTTCCGGAACCAAAGAGTGCACCGGATAGATACGAATAAAATCACTCAGGTAAAAAATGGCATCCTCATTGTAGAGTTGTGCCGCACAAACGCCAATGTAAAAGTAGGAGTTCGACTTGATATCCTGCTGCTTATTGGGCGTATTTTCGTACACATATTTGAAATATTGCTGTGCGGAGCCATATTTCTCCTTCTGGAACAGTTCCATCGCCGTATTGAACTCAAACTCAGGCGATTCAAACCGAATCGGCTTCTGTGCCGCAAGAGGAGTGATTAATAAAAAATAAAATGTTAATAAAAGAAGAATACTTTTAAAAAATCTCATGTTATCTGCTTTTTTATCCTTACTATGGTATTTAACGAACAAAGATATAGTTTTGGTATCTAAAATCATAGCCCCAACCCCATTATTTGTCAACAGCCCAATATTGATAAAATATGAAATATGAAATGTGAAATTCGAAATCCTTCACCTTCTATCTTAATAAACTTTTGCCTTATGCCTCCAAATAATTTCTAATTTACTTCTTACTTCTTATTTCTTCTTTCTTATTTTGTAAATAAAAAAAAAGGGGGGCAGCATAGAACTCCCTTTTCAGCCATTCCATTTCCCCACTCTGGAATTTTAGACCTTTTAGGCTATTCCGCCTTCCGCCTTCCGCCCTCCGCCTTTTTTTGATTCCGAAATCCGAAATCCGAAATCCGAAATCATTCCGCCTTCCGCCCTCCGCCTTCCGCCTTTCTAATGTTGCTGTGTACTCAACTCATACAGCAAAATTCCCGTCGCCACCGAAGCATTCAACGATTCCGCACCCGCTGCACCACTTCCGGTTGGGATATGAACTTTATACTCAATCAGTTGCTCTACTTTTTTAGAGATTCCTTCGCTCTCATTGCCAACAATTATTAGACTGTTTTTCTCAAAATTGACCTCCCGAAGCAGTTTGCCTTCCAAAAACATTCCGTATGTGGCTCTATCAGCTTGATTTTGAATCAATTCCGCTATATCTCCATACACTATTTTGACTCTGCAAAAAGAACCCATAGTAGCCTGAATCACTTTGGGATTGCTGAACTCAACACAATCCTCGGAACAGAAGATCTGCCGAATTCCAAACCAGTCGGCACTGCGTATTATCGTTCCCAAATTACCCGGATCGCGAATTGCATCTAAAACGAGAATCGGCTGTTGTGAATCAAATTGAGCCGCATTGTATTGGGGAATCTTGACCACTGAAAGCACTTCCGGGGGAGTAGAAAGTGCACTGATCTGTCCCATCTCACGTTGAGAAATGATCTCATAATCAATATTGATGGGCAATTTCCCATCCATCTTATCGATCCAATCCTGTGTTACATAGGTACTTACAATCTCTAAAGAGGAGTTCCACACCTCCAGGCACGATTTCGTCCCCTCAACCAACATCTCTTGGGTGAGTTCGCGCTGCTTTTTCTGATGTAGCGCCCTAATCTTTTTTATTCTCTCTTTGCTAATCATTTTGCAATATCATCATTTTAAATTGATCCCCGCGATCTTCAAAGTTTTTAAATAATCCGTAACTGGCTGCAGCCGGGGAAAGTAGACAAATTTTACCGGGAGAGGTTTCTTTTTTGCAAAAATGAACCACTTCCGACAAATCGTTGGATATCAGGAACTTCTCAATATCCAATGCGCTTTCTCCCCACTCTTGATAGATCCTTCTGCCGGCATCTCCCATCAATGCGATATTTTTTACCGGGTGCCGGTTAAGATACTGATAGAGTGGTGAATAGTCAATGGAGCGATCCATCCCCCCCAATATTAATGTTTCCACAAAATTCAAAGTCTCTAAAGCAGAAATAGTCGCCTCCGGAATGGTGGAGATCGAGTCGTTATAATAGCTAACTCCCTCTAATGTATCAACAAACTCGATTCTGTGAGGCAATCCTTTAAAGCTGTATGCCGCTTCTAAACTCTTTTCCAAAGAAATGCCCAAACGACTCGCAGCCAGGGAAGCCGCCAGCAGATTATATAAATTGTGCTTTCCTGCTAATCCGGGTAACGGTTTAAGTGGCTGATCCTCAATAATATCATTCCTTTTTTTAATGCTGATTGTTTCTCCTTCAATCCAGCCAAACAGTTGCTCAGAACTCTTTTCTCCGTACGGAAGTAGGGTAGAAGCATGTTGAGAGTGAGTTAGTCGCTCTTTAAGCTGCTGATTATCATAATGATAGATCAGGTAATCTCCTTCTCTCTGCTTCAATGCCATATTCAATTTAGCTGAGTGATAAGCAGTTAAGTCCTGAAAGTGATCCAAATGCTCTTGATATAAATTCAAAATAATCCCGATATGAGGCGCAAGAGTCAGATACTGTAGTTGGTGTGCGGAAAGTTCTGCTACAATAATAGTTTCCTTTTCTATTTTGGGAATTAAATCAAAAAGGGGGGTGCCAATATTCCCTCCCAGCAAACTCTTTTGCTGATTATGAATTAAAATGTGGTAAAGCAAGGAACTGGTACTGCTTTTTCCTTTAGTCCCGGTAACGCCCACTGTTTGCGCTCCCCAAAACCGTAGAAATAGGTCGGTTTGTGAGCTAATTTTTTCAATAGGAACCTGACCTGCCCACTTTTTTGTGGAAACGCCCGGCGATTTGATGATCAGATCAAACTGATTCAAAAAGTTCGCATCTACTTCGCCAATATGGGATTGTACAAACTGATCTTCAATCTCAAACGGTTGCTGATCTGATATGGTTAACCTTTTGTTTGCCAGATGATTGCGGATAAATTGATAGGTTGATTTTCCCTCTTTCCCAAATCCTAAAATCAGTATCTCTAAGGATTCCAATTGGTTGATTAATGCGCTTACTTGATCCATCCGACAATGCTAAAAATAATCGACAAAGATAATAAAAAAAAAGACAGCGAAGAGAATCGCTGCCTTTAATGGAAAAGAATATGATGACCTCATGAGGAGGAAATCCAAATGGTTATAGTGTACTACTGTCGATCAAAGCAAATGAAAGCTTACCTGAAGCACAAACTTCTCCGTCAACCTTAGCGGTTGCATCTACAAAGAAGAGTGGTCCGCGCTGACTGGTAATTTTTGCTGTAACTTCAACAGTATCATTGGGACGAACTTGTTTTTTGAAGCGAACGTCATCAATTCCGGTAAAGAAAGGAGTTCTTCCCTTTAATGCTTCCAGCATCAATATGGAACTGGATTGTCCCATAATTTCACAAAGAATAACGCCGGGTACAACGGGATATCCGGGGAAGTGTCCATTCACAAAATACTCATCACCCGTAATGTGAAATTTACCGGTACAATATTGTTTGCCATTTTCATCTTCAAAAAGAACCATTTCGTCCACTAATAGCATAGGTTCTCTGTGAGGAAGGTGTTCTTTGATTTGTTCGCGGTTTAAGGTCAAAATAGTTTTCATATAATATCTAAATTTAATTTGGTTTTAACAATCTACAAAGGTACAAAAAAATTAGATTTTTCTGAATGCTAATGTTCCATTGTGTCCACCAAATCCTAAAGAGTTGGAAAGTGCCAAAGTGATGTTGGCTTTTCTTGCAGTATGAGGAACATAATCCAAATCACACTCTGGATCAGGATCATCAAGGTTGATAGTAGGGGAAACAATGCTATCTTTCAAAGCTAATACTGAAGCAATCGCCTCGAAACCGCCTGCAGCTCCCAGTCCGTGTCCGGTCATTGACTTGGTAGATGTAATCAGGATTTGACGTGCTCTCTCCTCACCAAATGCAGCTTTAATAGCAGCTGTTTCTATTTTGTCATTTAATGGTGTACCAGTTCCGTGTGCATTGATATGAATTAGGTCCTGATCAGTTAAGTTGGCTTCTTCAGCAGCTAAACGCATCGCTCTTGCTGCAGCTTCTCCACCGGGCATAGGTGCAGTTACGTGGTAAGCATCACAAGTGTTACCATATCCGCAAATCTCTCCGTAAATCTTAGCACCTCTGGCTTTGGCGTGCTCGTACTCCTCAAGTATTAGCATTCCTGCGCCTTCAGCAAGTACAAACCCTTGTCTTCTCTTGTCAAAAGGAAGAGATGCAGCATGAGGATCTGTAGATTTGGAGAGTGCTTTCATGTTGGCAAATCCGCTGATAGCCAATGGATGTATCGATGCTTCTGCTCCTCCGGCAATAATAGCGTCAGCATAACCATGCTTGATTGCGCGATATGCCTCGCCGATTGAGTGAGTAGCTGTAGCACATGCTGTTACTATCGGTAGTGTAGGACCTTGAGCATTGTGCATGATCGCAACATTCCCGGCTGCAATGTTGGAGATAACCATAGGAATAAAAAGTGGGGCAACCCATCTTGGACCATCTTGATACATTTTATTGCATTGGTTCACAAAAGTGTCCATTCCACCAATCCCTGAACCGATATAAACTCCTAAACGCTCAGGATTAATAGTTAATTGACTATCTTCCATAGCTTGTTGGGAGGCAATCATGGCATATTGGGTAAAACGATCCGATCTTCTAATAGTAGATGCATCAATACCGTATGCAGCGGGATCAAACTCTTTCAATTCACCGGCAACTTTAATTTCAATATTACTGGTATCAATTGTTTTAATAATATCGATACCGGAAACTCCGTTTTTTAGATTATTCCAAAACGTTTCAACGTCATTTCCAATAGGGGAGAGTACTCCCAAACCTGTAATTACAACTCTTTTCATATTTATTTATAAAATATTTTTTAATTACTTCTCTTTTATTATATAGTTAACGTTATATCTTTGATTTTATTTTTTACCATCTGATTAATGCTGCTCCGGT
>JAKORL010000170.1 GCA_029777855.1 Pseudomonadota bacterium | reverse complement strand
TGCCACAAATTGCCCTTGATCAGCTTTTCAAGGAACATGAATTATTATAAGTGACAGAAATTGACTTGAGATTGTGTTCTGGTTGAGAGAATATTGGAGATTCTTTAAAGGTGTTTGCAAAGTAAAGGGTCAGATCTTTGTTTGGTGCATAGTTAATCTGTTGACTGATAATAGTAAATGAGCCAAGCATAGATGTGACTCCATAGTTCTAAAAAGGCATTTCTCATACAGACTTATTAAGATCGCTGAATTTTTTGGAATAAAAAGCTACTAAACTGTCTATAAGTTATCCATTTCACTATCTAATAAAATCACAACTAATTCGCAGCTACGCACGATTCTAATGGGGATTGTGACCAATTTGCTAGCAGGGATATTTTCTTCTCAGATAAGTATGGCCCAATGCTAATCATTAATACGTCGTTTGTCCGACCAAGATTTGGCAGGAAAGGATGCTGGATAGGTGAGGTGACTTCCTCCCTTTAGGGATCGTGTCGAGCCAGGAAGGCAAGACCCGAAGCCCTTCCAGGGAAGGACTTGCAGGGCGGTCCCTAAAGGGAAGAAGTCGCCTCACCTATCTGCAAGTCAAGCTTGACACCCCTCATTCTAAAGCGTCTAATTTCGGTTTGAGTCGTGTTTGAAGGTAGATTATGAATATAACAATTTTTGGTACAGGCTATGTGGGCTTAGTGACGGGCGCTTGTTTGGCAGACATTGGAAATCACGTGTGCTGTGTTGATATTAATGCCGAAAAAATCGCTCTGTTAAATCGAGGTGAGTCTCCGATTTTCGAGCCGGGACTATCTGAGATGTTGCAGCGGAATATTGCGGCAAAGCAAATTCAATTTACAACAGAAGCTTCTCAAGCAATACAAAATGCTGAAATAATTTTTATTGCTGTAGGTACTCCGCCGGGTGCAGATGGCGCAGCCGACTTAAGTGCCGTTTTTTCAGTGGCAAAAACGATTGGGGAAAATTTAGAAAATTATGCATTGATTTTGAATAAATCTACTGTTCCAGTTGGGACAGCTAATCAAGTTAAAAATATTATTTCTGATGCATTGAAAGCCCGAGGAAAAAATATAGAATTTGATATTGCTTCCAATCCTGAATTTTTGCGTGAAGGTGCTGCAATTCAGGATTTTATGAATCCTGATCGAATAATTGTAGGAGCTGATACCGCGCGAGCTGCTGAAAAACTACGTCAATTATACACGCCTTTAATTGATGCGGGTCAACGTTTTGTCGTGATGGATACACCTTCAGCTGAACTAACGAAATACGCATCTAACGCATTTTTAGCCACGAAAATTAGCTTTATCAATGAGATGAGCCATATTGCAGAAAGGCTAGGTGCAGACATTGAGCAAGTTCGACGAGGAATGAGTATGGATCCACGCATCGGCGAACATTTTTTATATGCAGGATGTGGTTACGGTGGTTCGTGTTTTCCTAAAGATGTACAAGCTTTGCAAAAAACAGCTTCGGATGTGGGCTATGAAGCTGAAATATTAAAAATAGTTGAAGCAGTGAATGAAAAACAAAAACATATATTATTTGAAAAGATTCGACACTATTTTCAAGATAATTTACAAGGTAAAACGATTGCATTATGGGGTCTCGCATTTAAACCGAACACCGATGACATGCGAGCAGCATCGAGTCTGGTCTTAATTGAAGATCTTTTATCTGCCGGTGCTCGAGTGCGTGTTCATGATCCTGTTGCGATGAAAAATGCCCAAGCGGTTTTGGGCGAGCATAATGCTATTTTCTATGCTCAATCTGCTTATGATGCGTTAAATACTGCAGATGCATTAGCTATTTCTACTGAATGGGCAGAATATTCCAATCCTGATTTTATACAAATCAAAAATACCCTTAAAAATCCTGTGATTTTTGATGGTCGTAATATTTATCACCCAGCGATGGTTGCTCAACATGAAATTCATTACTATGGTATTGGTCGGTAAGGAATGATATTACCACAAAGGAGACGTCAATGAGTCAAAAAAAGGTTATCTCAACCATTCTGCTTTTAGCACCATTTGTATTTAGCTTTGCTTTTGCGATGGATATCTATATTCCTGCTATTCCTAAAATGAAAGAAGTGCTTAACACCACTCAAGAAAATATCCAGCTCACGTTGAGTCTCTTTATGTTTATGACAGGAATTGGTCAATTGGTTTTTGGCCCTATCACAGATCAATTTGGTCGGCGCCGCATCGCGATACTCAGTGTGGCTTTTTTTGTTTTTGGCTCTGGGCTCTGTGCAATGGCTAACTCTATTCAACTATTAATTGCTGCGCGAGTGATTCAGGCATTTGGTGGTTGTGGGATGCTTGTTGTTTCTTTTGCTGCAGTACGTGATCAATTTTCTGGAAATGAGTTGGCTAAAGTCTATAGTTTTCTTAATTGTGCTATTGGAATGTCACCACTATTTGCACCAATTATTGGAAGTTATTTGTATGATTGGTTTGGCTGGCGAGCAGGGTTTATCTTTTTAACAATAATGGGTGTTATCATATTTTTTACTGCGTGTTTCAGAATGAATGAGACTTTGCCAATAGAAAATCGAGTAAAGATTAAAGCGGATGTGTTTTATCGCTATTGGAAGGTAGTGAAAAATGGTACTTTTATGTCTTATGCATTCAGTGGAACAGCAGGATTAATGACCTTTTTTGTGTTTTTTTCTAGTTCACCTTATATTATTATTAATTTATTACATGCACCAGTTAAATACTTTGGATATTATTTTTTTACTGTTGGCGCAACATTTTTCTTGGGCAGTTTAATTTGCGGCAAGATTGCTTACAGAATCGGCCCATTTAAAGCAGTAATTGCTGGCTCCTGTATGTTATTGCTAGCCGGAGTAATCATGCTTCTTTGGTACTTGATTAGTGGTATTAGCACTGCGCAATATTTATTACCTTGTATGTTAGCTGGCATTGGCGGGGCTTTTATGCTGGGTGCGGGCGGCAGTGGCGCTATAGAGCCTTTTAAAGATTCCGCTGGATTGGCAGTCGCATTAGTCGGTTGTTTAGAATTTTTATGTGCCGCCATTTTTGGTACTGTTGTCATGCATTGGTCAGTCACTTCAACTGTGCCCTTATCTCTAACAATGCTGGGATTAAGTTCACTGGTTCTTTTGGTCATGATTTTATATCGGTACTTCCAGCCACCGTCTAAAGCTTTTGCAGATTCTGCGGCGACTGTTATCCATTAGAGGAATTAGAGATTTTTCCCGTTGATTCTTCTAGTACCTGCGATAGGCTTGGCTATAGTCTAAAATTCTTACCGTAGTCTTACTTTTGGAGTTGATCATGCAATTTACAGTTCTTTCGAGCAAAGGATAATTAATCATACCCAAAACGATACCTCAGGCACATGGCTGGCATAGTGGTGATAAATTTCTTGTTGTTGAGCAAGATGATGGAATACTACTTAAGCCCGCAAAACCTTATAGTCAATTGACGATTGATGACGTCATTGGCTGTGCAGGGTATTGAGGCAAAAGAAAGTCTCTCAAAGAGATGGAAGCAGGGATAGCAAAAGCTGCAAGCAAAAATAAAAGCTGACCCCATCCCTATTGAATGTTCTCATAATATGCTCTATAATGGTCTTGTATCGACATGGAGATTTGGCACTATTGTAATTCTCAGTAGAGAGTCTCCTGGGCAAAAGGGGAGGAGGGCATGTGTCAGGCTATTTTTTATCCAGGGGCGCATCAAACATTAAAGATTGAGTTTAATCAATCGCAATCAAAATTACCGGTTTTATTGAAGGCCGGCGGGGTAATGTGGCTGCCGTGGGGGCGTCGCCAATTGCAGAAAGGGCAATTGCCGCTGGGCGGTTGGGCGCGTTTGGAATCGATTGCAGAAGGTAAGTGGGACGAGTTTTTTCCAAAGCCCGTCAAAATTCCTGCCCATGGTTTTTCTGAAGTCGATTTTGAAGGGCGGGCACATTACTTTAAATTGCTGAAAAACCAGGCGCTGCAAGGTCTTTTGGCCCGTCTAGATCAAGAACTTCGTGTGTACATTGTCACCATCGCTCCGGAGCGCAGCGACGCTGTTTTTGCCCGCTGGCCTAAGGTTATCTGACCCACCACTTCTTTAGAATAAGCTATACTTAAAGTAGAGCATAAAGAGTGGAGAGAAGTCATGAATGAGAAAGAAAATGCTGAAATAGCGTTTCATGTGCTTGAGCGACACTATGATCAATTATTAGAAGAGATCAAGACTAAACCGGATCTTGATGAAATTAAAGCGTTGTATCAGAGAATAGAATCGTCTGAAATCAAAATGAAAGAATTAGAGATTATCGAGAATTATCAAAAAAGATTATCTGAAATGAAAGGAAATCTATTAAACTATTTAAAACCATCCAAAGATCTACCCTCCGCACCTGGCGCAACTCAAAAATTGGGTGAAACAGAAGTAATAGTTGAGCCCGAAGAGTTACCTCTCACACCTGAAGAAATTCAAAGGATGGGTGGAACAGAAGTAATAGTGGAGAAACTTAGTGAAGAATTAGGAGCGTCTACTGTCCCTGAGGCAGAAACAGGTTCTGCACCTATACCAAAGGAGGAGGGAACGCAGCCTATTTTAGAAAAAGTAGAAAATCCCGGGCTAGACGAAATTAAAAAAATTATCGCTTACACCGAAACAGGCGTGTTAGATGAGAAAGGTCAACCCCGAAAAACTGAAAAAGGGGATGGCTTGATGGATGAACGTGGACAGTTCCTTATAGATTTCTCGCGTGGAATAGGTGCATATTTAATTGGACAAAAATCACGTAAAGATCTTCCAAGTAATTTTGGAGATTTGAAAGAAGATGAAAAAAAAGAGGCTGTTGCAAATATTGTTAAAGAGTTTCTAGGTATGCGCAAAGATGAGAACCCAGATTCTGATAAATTCAAGCTATATAAATTCATTATAAACAGCGGACAAGAAATGACGACTATGTTTACAGATGATATGTATCATAATATCCAATATAAAGGAGTTCAAACTTCACTGCACGGAACTCCTCAATTTGAGATGAAATGGGGTATTGATGAGAAAGGGGAATGTATACTTGAATTGAATTTAAATATTCGTGTTATGAGCAAGGGGCGTGGGATGGATGCAGAAGGACTAATAGCATGCAACCAAAGTGGTCAGGTTGAATTATATGAACTTGGAAGCGAACCTAAGGAAAGCCCTCCGTTGGTTAGATACCATTATAAAGCAAGATTAGTACCCACAGAAAAGGGCGCTAAATTAGAAACGATCAGTTATTCTGTTGAGATAAACCCAGGACTTTCTCACAGTCAAAAATTTACTTACCCTGCGTCAAATGTATTTACAGAAATGCAGAATGTAATTAATGCTCCCTACTCGGTTGATAGCACAGAGCGACTGAAAAAAGCGATAGCAGATGTTAAAAATAGCCCGGCCTATAAATTTGTAAAAGATTCAGGGAGAGGTACAAAAGATCAGAAAAAAGCAGTATTAATGATCGATAGGCTAGATAAAATATTGAATGCGTCAGAAAAAAGTAAAGTACCTATTCCAGCATCCATTATACAAAAAGCCATCATGTTTCAAGTAAATCAAATGAAGAATTCTACCGAATTTAATAATGGAATGGTGAGTTTGGCGAAAAAGGCTAAAGAATCACTCGAATCTAAAGAAGAATCAATGGATACAATAATATTGGGTAAGGATGATTTTAGAGTAGGTAGAGGATTCATAGAAAGAGTAGAACGATTGAAAAAAGGCGATAAAATAGGCGCTGCTCCATTAAAATTAAACGACGCAGAGTTTGAAAAGTTTTACAATGATCTTAAGACCGATTTTGGCAGATTGAGTACAATTCAAAAAGGTGCAGGGGGCTATATCGATATTCAAAGAAGCCATTGGAATAAAATAAACGAAAATTTTAATATTGCTTCGCAACATTTATCACAATTACTAACTGATAGTTGTTTCAGATGCCTTGCAGATGATGGAGAAAAATTTAGTGTAATTGAAACAGGTAAGAATGTTTTAAGGAAAAATATTGATCTAATAAAAATTAGCTCATATTATTTGGAATATCAACAACAAAAACGAGAGGGAAAAGAAAAAGAAAATCCGCAGCATGAAATGTTTGCAGCTCTTGATCGATGTGAAAAACTACTCGTTAAAGCGATTAAAACCCAAAAAGTTCCATTGGTTTCAATGGCAAATAACAATAAATTAAAGAAATTCTTCCAAGAGAATTCGAAAAAATTTGAGGTGCAAGTGCAAGAGGCGCCTTCTAATAGGAAGTCAGCTTGAAACTAGTAGAGTAGCTTGAGTATGCTTCTCACTGTTGCAGCGAATTTATCAATGCTGCCAAAAATCGTGCCGCTTCACCACCGGTGATAAGCCGATGATCAACCGTAATTGAAACTGGCATAATTTTATGCACAGCAGGTACACCATTTTCAGCAACAACAGTTTCGCGTAATTTTCCAATGCCAATAATAGCGACGGTGGGTGGAACTATAATAGGGCTCGCATAGCGACCGACAAAAACACCAAAATTGGATAGTGAAATTGTGGCACCTGAAAGATCCGCAGGTGGGAAATCTTGCTTTTTGGCGTGCACTTTAAATTCATTGATTTTTTCGCGTAATTCTAAATCAGTTTTATTTCCAATATCTTTAATAACAGGCGCATATAATCCTGCTTCGGTATCAACAGCAATGGCTAAATTTATTTCTTTAATCTGTTTATAGCTCAAGGATTTTCCATGGAAGTGCGAATTTAATTTAGGCACTTGTTCGCACGCATGTTGTACCGCTCGCATAATACGCACACTAATATCTTCATTGGGTCCAAAATGTTGGATATCTGCATCATCTACTAATGTCACTGGTGCGACAGTTTGATGAGCCAGGGCCATATTGATGGCCATGCTGCGAGTAACGCCGTGCAGTGCTGTGTAACCTTCAGGAGCAGCGACATCGTTTGTGGCTGTGGTTGGTTGAATGGAAGATGGTTTGCTTGTTGCGGCAGCATTAACATCTGCGGCAGTAATAGACTCACCAGGTCCTGTTGGCGTCACAGTATTTAAATCAACGCCTAATTCGCTTGCCATTTTACGAACGGCAGGGCTCGCTTTAACGCGTGCACCTGAGGCAGCAGCGGGTTTGATGCCCGTTGCGCTTTCATTGATGACAGTATCGCCGACCTGAATATTCCCCACGACGGTACCAGCATCTTTTCTATGTTGTTCCACATGATGGCTGGATTGTGCATCCGCATTGAAACTGACTAATGGCGCGCCGGTTTTAACTAAATCCCCTGGATTTCCATGCAATTTCTCTATGGTGCCTGTAAAAGGGGAGGGTACATCCAGCAACGCTTTTGCGGTTTCCATGGAGACGATAGGTTGATCTTCTGTTACTTGATCCCCTTCTTTAACTAACCATTCACGAATTTCTGCTTCATGTAAACCTTCGCCTAAGTCAGGCAAGTAAAAAATCTTCATGCGTACTCCATTAATTGTTTGGCGGTGGCCATTATACGCGCAACGCTCGGCATGTAAAAATTCTCAAGTTTGTAATAGGGCATCATAGTATCAAAACCTGTGACACGTTGAATCGGTGCAACTAAAGAGGTGAGGGCATGTTCAGCGACGAGAGCAGCAATTTCAGCGCCCACACCACAATTTTTAGGGGCTTCATGCACAATCATTAATCGCCCTGTTTTTTCAACGGATTCTAAAATTGTAGCGCTATCAATAGGACTGATTGTTGCTAAGTCAATCACTTCCGTTTGAATGCCTTCTTGAGCAAGTTGTTCAGCAGCTTGTAAAGACTCAACGGTGTAAGCGCCCCAAGTCACCAAGGTAATATCCGAACCTTCGCGCAAAACAAAACATTGATCAAGTGGCAAAGCTTCCCCTGTATCGGGTACATTTTGCTTCACCATTCTATAAATTCGTTTGGGCTCGAGGAAAACGACGGGATCAGGATCTCGAATAGCGGCTAAAAGCAATCCATAAGCTCGTGCCGGTGAAGAAGGGATAACCACACGTATACCGGGGATATGGGCAAAATAGGCTTCATTGCTTTCAGAATGATGCTCAGGTGCATGAATGCCGCCGCCCCAAGGAGCTCTGTACACCACAGGGCAAGTTAATCGGCCACGTGTGCGGGTTCTCATTCGACTCGCGTGGCTCACAATTTGGTCGAAGGCAGGGTACATAAACCCTTCGAATTGAAATTCTGCTACCGGTTTTAAGCCTTGGCTGGCCATACCAATGGCCATACCGCCAATCATGCCTTCAGCCAGGGGGGTATCCAGAACGCGGTCTGGTCCAAATTTCTGCAAGAGTCCTAGTGTTGTGCGGAATACGCCGCCATTCGTTGCCACATCTTCACCGAAGACCACAACATTTTTGTCGGCTTGCATTTCATAGGCGAGTGCCTGCGTGATCGCTTCTGCTAATGTAATCTCAGCCATGGTTTTCTCCCAATAAAATTTCGCGTTGATGGAGCAGTGCTTCCGGGAGTTCTTTGAAGGTGAAATCCATAATATTTTCAGCAGGTTGCGATGCTTTGTTCGCGTAATCTTTAATGGCTTGATCTAATTCTTGCGACAGTTGGTCGATTAATTGTTTTTCTTTTTCATCATTCCATGCGCCTTGTTCAGTCAAATAGCGCCGTAATCGAATTAAAGGTTCTTTAGCGAAGGCTGTTTTTACTACCTCTTCATTCCAATAGCGTTTTGCATCGTCTGCAGTCGTGTGATCCGATAGACGGTAAGTCACTGCTTCAACAACCGTGGGGCCATTTCCGCTGCGCGCTTTTTCTACAGCGCGACCGACGATTTCGCGAACGGCAATCACATCATTGCCATCCACTTGAACGCCTTCAATTCCTCCTGCAATGGCTTTTTGAGCTATGGTTTGGGCATGCGTTTGAATATTTCTAGGGACGGAGATGGCCCACTGATTATTGTTGATCACAAAAACAACCGGCAAATTCCACATTCCAGCAAGGTTTATGGCTTCATAAAAGGCCCCTTCTGATGTACCGCCTTCACCGAGTGAAGTCACCGCTACTCGAGGTTGTTTGCGGTATTTAAAAGCGTACGCGACGCCGCAGGCGTGTAGACATTGTGTTGCGATAGGTACGCTCACTGGAAAATCTTCACGAGGAACTTGGAAATCAGCGCCGCGTTCATCACCGCCCCAATAGCTTAGAATTTCAGTGAGAGTAACGCCGCGCTCAAGCATAGCACCTTGATCACGATAATAAGGACAAAAAACATCTTCGGGTTTCATGGCATCACCTAAACCAGTTGCCACAGCTTCTTGCCCAAGAGAGGAAGGATAAGTTCCCATTTTTCCCGTTCTCTGCATAATCACCGCTTTTGCATCCAATAAACGAGTACGTTGCATGGACGTATAAAGTCGAATTAAATGAGCATGATCGTTTGCAAAAGCAGGTAATGCTTGGACGATTTGTCCCTCTTCATTTAAATATTGATGAAATTGTATACTAAATTCTGCAATGGTTTTCATTGTCTTCCTTATTCGTTGAGACGTTCTTCCGCGATAGTGCGCGCAATTAAATTGGTTGATTTATTTTCAGCCTGAGCTCGTTCAAAAATTTGAAGTGTTTCATTGTAAAGATTAATAATTTGTTGTTCTGCCACTTCGTGATTTCCATGATCATACACTTCAGCGACATGAATTAATCCGCCTGAATTAATTAAAAAATCGGGCGCAAAAAGAATATTATGTTGATGTAAAACTTCTCCCAGCGAACGATGAGAGAGTTGATTATTAGCAGACCCTGCAATAATTTTACATTTTAAACGATCAATTGTTTTAGGGTTAATACTTTCACCCAAAGCGCAGGGTGAAAAAACATCACACGCAACGTCATAAATAGCGCCAATATCAACTTCTTTAGCGCCAAATTCTTCAACACATCGACGAGTCGCATCGTGATTAACATCACACACCGTTAATTTAGCGCCCTGCTCATGTAATAATTTTGCTAAGAAATAACCGACGTTACCTACACCTTGAATAGCAACATGTACATTATTTAAATTATCTTGGCCCATTTTAAATTTGATAGCTGCTTGAATTCCGCGCAAAACGCCAAGAGCAGTGTGCGAAGAAGGATTGCCACCTCCAAGTTCATCGGATTTACACGTGACAAAATCGGTATTTTTAGAAATAGAATCCATGTCAGTGGTTGTAGTACCACTATCCATAGCCGCAATATAACGACCTTCCAATTTATGAACAAATTTTCCAAAACGTTCAAATAATGCTTTTCGATTTTTAATTTCGCCAGATTTCATGATCACAGATTTGCCGCCGCCGTGTTTGAGACCACAAATTGCGGCTTTATAAGTCATCATGGCAGCAAGCCGTAGCGCATCGATAATGGCTTCATTACTGGAAACATAATGGACAAAACGAGTGCCCCCGATTGCCGGACCAAGCTTAGTACTGTGAACAGCAATGATGGCGTGCATACCAGTGGAGTGGTCGACTTCCATATTAATTTCGCCAAATCCGAGGTAGCTGGCATATTCGAAGATGTCTCGTTCAGACATTACAGCTTGTGGCATTTGCCTTATCCCCCATTGTATTCCCCTCATACCTGCCTGTCGACTTCATGTGGATCGCACTTTAGCGGAACCCAGGCCTATTGGCAAGTGCAGGGCCGTCCGAAGATTTACGCATTAGCAGTTTACACTGAAGTATAGCACGGGATTGAAGATACCTATTCGCTCCAGAGGTTAACGTGAGACCTGTGAGGGTGGCATTGCCACTTCGTCATCGCGTGGCGATCCAGTCTAAATAATGTGATAAAATGTGAAGTTTAATAGTACGAAGGACTACAGCTATGTCTAAAGATTTACATCTATCGCGCGTGATCGCTCATCGAGGTGCGAGTGCGTACGCACCTGAAAATACCTTGGCTGCTATGCGTAAAGCCCATGCGATGGGTGCGCAATGGGTAGAATTTGATGTCATGCTCACGGCCGATGGAGAGGCTATTATTATGCATGATGATACGTTGAGAAGGACCACAAACGGAAAAAAACGTTTAGTCGCCGAAACATCTTATAATGATATCGCTCAGCTCGATGCAGGTAGTTGGTTTGCAAAACAATATGCTCAAGAACCTGTTCCGACATTACACGAACTTTTGAATCTACTAAAAAAATTAAAAATAAACATCAATCTTGAAATTAAACCTACCGTCGGAAAAGAAGCTGAAACTGCGGAAAAATCGATAGAAATACTCAAACAATTTTGGCCCGTTGCAGAAAGTCCTCCAATGATATCCACACAATCTGAAATTTGTTTAAGCGTTGTACATAAAATTGCACCTGAATTATGTTTGGGAACCGTGATACACCAATGGAATGAACCTTGGCAAAACTGGTCGCAAGACTACGCCTGCCAATCGGTTTCGGTGAATCATTTAATTTTATCACCCGAAAAAATCATGGAATTAAGAAAATATGTAAAATATGTTTTGGCTTATACCGTCAATGAGCCATGGCGCGCACATGAACTTTTTGAGTGGGGTGTGGATTCTGTTTTCAGCGACAAACCGGATTTGTTGTCCTAAACTTAATCTTAGACAGATGCTTCAGTTCAGTAAAAATGATAATTAACAAATCGTCAATTTGAGATCTGACACCCAGGAGCTCCTTCTAGGAGCCCCTGATCTCTAACACTATTACAAGCCATCGGAATAGACTTTTATACTATTTATACTAGTAAAATAAGTAGTTCCGAATGCATAATTATCTACCCAACTGTCAAAAGGTTGTGCAAATATTGATGGGTAGACTTGGTTTAAGCCAAAGAATGTCGACGTAAATTGAGCATCTAACAATCCGCCAGCAGTATTTCTTCCTTTAGCAGAACCTAAGCTAGCTAGATCCAAATGAGACAATACGGGTATCCAACCAAGGCTCCAATTTTCTAGAGATGAAGGCCGAGCCCCTCTAGGAGCCAATACAGTTTGTGATACGAGTGTCAAATCATTAGCAGGAAGAGCTCCTGCTAAATCAACCACTAATTTCGGAACATTATTAATCAGATAAGTTCCTGTATGATGAACTTTATCCACTCTGATTTTAATGTTGACTGGCACACCAGGAACATAATCAGCAAGCTCCTTCTCGGTAATAAAGTTGAAACCTGGTCCAGTATCTAACGAGGACGTTTGAGATACCCCATCTACAAATGCAATAATCTTGTTCGCTGTTATACCTAAACAGACGTTCGCTGGTGAATCTGCAGAGGTTAATGCGAAGAACCCCCAGCCCAATCTAGAATCATTGACATCCGTATTATAAAATTTCGCCTGCTGCTTAGAAGCTTTGGCATTGACATCATGAAAATACGTCATCGTGATGTCTACTGTTATGACGGGGTCACTACTGGAAATATTAATGGGTACTCCATTTGAGTCTGCCGTTAAATAAAACGGTGATGGAAGTAAGGCATGAATGTTTCCTGGAATCCCCGCAGCAGGATTATGGTTGCTCGAACATCCGACACTTAATGCGCCTAAACCCTGTATATACAGACAATCCTCTGGATGAGGGGTGGGCACCAAACCTGAATCAACCAATCCCGTCCCACTCGGTAACGCGTTAATGCCATAACTCAGAGCACCATTAAAATCGTTTGTATAGAGGATTGTACTACCCATACTCAAAGACGACCACGCACTCAACAGAACTACCGCAAACATAGACTTAATAGATACTTTACGCATAATATATTTCCTCCTACGCTATAGAGGACAGCCCTTTCTTCTTCAGAATCCTAGATTCTAGGGGCATTCAAGCCCATCGGCTACCAATCCTCCCACACTACTTGCCGCCTCCTTATGCACCTTCAAAATCCGTTTCTAACGGGGTTTTGAGACCCCATAATTAAAGTATAGTATACTTTTGTAAAAATTCAAATATTTGCGATAAAAGCTAGAGTGTAATAACTGTAATTTATTAAATAATATCAGGGATGGTATTTGGGTTATATCTACTATCCATTATACAAGAAGCCGGAACAGACGCACTTCATGCATAAAATAGGACTGACGACTAATTACTTCCAATAAGCATAGTCTTGCGCTGCTTTGATCTTAGCGCCCAATTCCTCTTTTATTTTTTCTAAATTAAAGGAGGCTCCTTTTTGAAAAGGAGGATAATCAATGAACGTTTGCGCATATTTTTCAATTTCTTGCTGAACAAAGACGCATCGCCAAAACTGATAGATATACCAATTCACATACGAAACTATACTAGCACATTAAACTCTATAGGCTGATACAGAGATTCTGGTATACTTGATAGATCAGGAGTTTCTAAAGGGATTTACAATGCATTCGATAGCATGGATTTTATTGTTTTTCGTTGTTGTGGGGGTGCTGGCATATCATCGCGTAAGCCGGCCGGTTTTGGCTGTGGGCATCGGGTTTTACCTGATTTTGTTCAGCGCACTTAGCCATATTAATTTAATCATGATGTTGATTTGCTGGGTGCTATTTGGGTTAGGTTGCGCAGTTTTATTTGATAAACAATTGCAACAAAAATTATTAGCCCCCGTCTATAAAAACATGGGGAAGTTGATGCCGACGCTGTCTTCTACTGAAAAAGAAGCGTTGGAATCCGGCACTGTAGGTTGGGAAGGTCAATTGTTTGCCGGAATGCCGCAATGGACACAATTATTAGCGTATCAAAAAGCGAAATTGAGCAAAAGCGAGCAAGCTTTTCTTGATGGGCCTGTAACAGAATTGTGTGGCATGATCGATGAGTGGGATTTAACAGCACATCAGCTCACGATTCCCGATAAGCTTTGGCAGTTCATGAAAAGCGAAGGTTTTTTTGGATTAATTATTCCCAAAAAATACGGCGGAAAAGGATTTTCTGCTTACGCGCATGCGTTGATATTATCGAAACTTGCGGGACTGAGCGCTTCAGTAGCAAGCACAGTTTCGGTGCCTAATTCTTTAGGACCTGCAGAATTATTATTAGAATATGGCACACAAGCTCAACGGGATTATTATTTACCTCGATTAGCAAAAGGCGAAGAAATTCCGTGTTTTGCGTTGACGGGTCCTGATGTGGGTTCTGATGCAAGTAGCATGCCAGATAATGGCACAATTTGTGAGCGTGTGGTCAACGGAGAAAAAATTATTGGAATTTCTCTGAATTTCAATAAACGCTATATTACCTTAGGCCCTGTGGCAACTGTGATTGGATTGGCCTTTAAATTATTTGACCCTGATAATCTGATGAGTAAGAAAAAAAATCTGGGTATCACTGTTGCATTAGTGCCTGCAAATACAAAAGGTGTAGAGCATGGTCGTCGACATTTCCCTTTAAATGCAGTGTTTCCTAATGGGCCTGTTCGAGGCAAAGATGTTTTTATTCCCATTGATGCCATTATCGGTGGATTTAAAATGGCCGGCAAAGGTTGGAATATGTTGGTAGAGCGTCTCGCCGTTGGACGAGCAATTTCTTTACCCTCAATTTCTTTGGGTGGGGCACAAATGGCTGTTGCTGTGAGTGGTGCATACTCTCGTGTTCGAGAGCAATTTGGATTGCCCATCGGTCGATTTGGTGGTGTCGAAGAACGATTAGCGCGTATGGCTGGCATGAGTTATATCATGAATGCCACGCGAAATTTTACGGTTGCTGCAATTGATGCGGGTGAAGCCCCAGCAGTACCTTCAGCGATCAGCAAATATCATCTGACCGAAATGGGACGGCAAATTATTATTGATGCGATGGATATACACGGAGGAAAAGGGATTTGCTTAGGCCCTAAAAATTATTTGGGTAGGGGCTATCAGCAATCTCCCATCGGAATTACTGTTGAAGGAGCGAATATTTTAACACGCTCCATGATTATTTTTGGACAAGGTGCGGTTCGTTGTCACCCCCATATTTTAAATGAAATTAACGCTGTTGCTCAGGAAGATAAAAAAATAGGGTTGGAGCAATTTACAGCCGCTGTATTTGCTCATATGGGTTATTTATTGAGTAATATGGTTCGTTCATTTTGGGGCGGATTATTCAATGGAAAGTTTACAGGTGCACCAAAAAGTAAAGTGAATATTTATTATGGCCAATTAAATCGAATCAGTGCTTCCTTTGCATTAATTTCAGATGCTTGTATGATTTATTATGGTGGAGTGATGAAGCGCAAAGAAAAATTATCGGGGCGATTAGCCGATATTTTGAGTATGACTTACATGGCTTCTGCCGTATTAAAACAATTTCATGATCGCAAAGAACCTGAGGATGAATTCCCATTAATACAATGGTCTTGCCAATATTTAATGACTCAGGCAGAACAGCAGCTCGATGGTGTTATTAGTAATTTTCCAAGCAGAATTATCCGTGGAATTTTACGTTGTGCCATTTTTCCATTAGGTCGTTGGAATAAATTACCCAGTGATCGTTTAGTGAGTCAGCTTGGAAAAATAATGATGAATCCTAATCGATTACGTTCACAATTAATTCAAGATGTATATCTGCCAGAAGATGGAAAACATATTCCAGGGATGTTAGAAACGGCGTTGAAATTAGTTACTAAACATCAACAAACATTTACTAAATTCAACAAAGCCATTAAATCCGGTGAGGTATCGGGATTGACTTTTGCAGATCGAATTGATCGCGCAGAAGAGCTGAAAATTTTAACTAAAACACAAGCCGATCATTTAAGACAGTATAATGTTCTTCGGGAAACCATTGTTTCCGTGGATGATTTTTCAGATGCAGAATTACGAGGGGTTAAGAAGTTTTAGCCAAGCTAGGTGGCATATGCTAGACTTTAGTTAACAGGTTAATGAGGAGGACCTATGAAAAAGATCGTTTTAGGGATTTTTGGATTATCGGTATGTTTTGCGAGTCTAGCATTTGCAGACCAAGAGCCTTATGGCGCTTGTGCTACAGGTTGGTGTAAAGGTGGCGGTGGACAAGAATATGCTCAAGATACACGTCGCTATAACCTTTATTTAACGCCTTCTCCTGATTGTGCTCCCGGCGATTGTTATTTATTTAACGAACTCGTGCCATGC
Organism: Pseudomonadota bacterium; assembly: GCA_029777855.1. Classification (GTDB taxonomy): domain Bacteria; phylum Pseudomonadota; class Gammaproteobacteria; order JAIEPX01; family JAIEPX01; genus JAIEPX01. Next base: position 49,760 of record JAKORL010000170.1, on the reverse strand, counting down.
TCTCCTAATGACTATAGTTGTAAGGATGGAACAAGAAGAATCTGGAGCTATCGCGCAAAATATTATACACCTGATAATTCAGAGTTAGCCGTTAATCTTCACAAGAAATTATGCCCGACAGCTAAGACGTGCATGTGGCCTTATTAAGAGAATGAAAGGGGTCAAGTCTTGAAATAATAAATAACGAGGTATTTATTATTTCAAGACTTGACCCCTTATTTTGATTAAGGCTGATCTACCGCATCGGGTAATGTAACATTCATCTCTAAAATTGAGTGATCGGCATCATGCTGTAATTGTACACTAAATTGATTTTCATCAATGTGTAGGTACTGTGAAATAACACCCACTAATTTTTGCTTGAGCTCTTGTAGGTTGATGGGATTGTTTCGAAGTTTGCGAGTACGCTCATGCGAAACAATAATTTGTAAACGTTCTTTTGCAGTGGCTGCAGAAGATTCCCTTCTAGAACGAAATAAATCCAGTAAGCTCATTATGCAACCTCCCTTTCCTTTTGCCCAAATAATCGTTTAAGAAAACTCTTTTTCTCTGGGTTAATAAATCGAAACGGGGTTTTTTCGCCAAGAAAACGACTGACCGCATCGGAATAGGCTTGAGCTGCATCACTTTCTTGATCGATGATGACGGGAATGCCTGCATTTGAAGCGCGAAGAACCGCTTGAGATTCTGGAATAACGCCCAATAATGGAATTGCAAGTATTTCTCGTACATCGTCGACACTGAGCATTTCACCTTTAACAACCCGTTCTGGTGAGTAGCGAGTCAGCAATAAATGTTCACTGGGTGAAGCTTGGCCATTTTCTGCACGGCGAGTTTTGCTTGATAAAATCCCTAATATACGATCAGAGTCTCGAACAGATGAGACCTCAGGATTCGTCACGACAATGGCGCTATCCGCAAAGTACATTGCGAGATGTGCGCCTCGTTCGATACCCGCGGGAGAATCACAAACGATAAAATCAAATTCTCGACTCAAATCGGTTAATACGCGTTCGACGCCTTCCAATGTGAGAGCATCTTTATCGCGCGTTTGAGAAGCAGGTAAAATATATAGATTTTCGACTCTTTTGTCTTTGATCAATGCTTGAGCTAATTTCGCTTCATCATTGATTACATTGATAAAATCATAAACAACACGTCGCTCACATCCCATGATTAAATCGAGATTACGTAAGCCCACGTCAAAGTCGATGACAACAGTGCGGTAACCTCGCATGGCGAGTCCCGTTGCAAATGCTGCGCTGGTGGTGGTCTTGCCGACGCCACCTTTTCCTGAAGTGATGACAATAATTTTAGCCATGATGTCCCTTAAAAGTGTGCACTATATTAAAAGTGGAGCTTACACTGTTTTGTTTTGAAGAAAAAGAGGCAGATTTATCAGGAAGTGACCAGCGGCAAAAATTCCATAGATGGTCTATAATTAAAAAGAAATTTCTGTAGAAGTGAAATGACTTTGTCAAGGCGCGTACATATTTAAGTCTTTGATTTGTATGCATTTTATTAGTCAATGAGGAGTGGTGTTATGAAAACAGTATCAAAAATTCTAATCGGTAGTCTATTAGCTTTATCTTTAACCGCTTGCGTGGGTGGCTATTATGAATATGCGTATGATGATAGTTATTATTACCCTTATAGTTATGGTGTCTCTGTAGGTTATTTTGACGTCGGAGATCATCATGGCCACTGGGGTGGCGGCGGCGACCACTGGGGTGGTGGCGGCGGCCATTGGGGTGGCGGTAGTGGTGGCCACTGGGGTGGCGGTGGTCATGGAGGACATCATCATTAATTAATGGCGGATGGGGTCAGGGCTCACATTGAAACTCGGTGCTTCTGCGGTGTGGTATAAGAGATACAAAGAAAAGCGAGTTTCAATGTGAGAGCTGATCCCATCCCATGATTAGGTCGACAACGCTGCAATTTTAAGCTGATCATCTTGAATAAAAATTTGGACGGGTGTGTTTCTACTCGCTGCATCAATATCATCTTGTAGTTTGTAAAGCCCAGCGATGGAAATAATTTCAGCTTGAAGATCATGACAAAAAATTCGGGCATTTTTATCACCTTGTACCCCCGCTAATGCTCGACCACGTAATGTTCCATAAATGTGGATATTCCCATCGGCTAGAATTTCTGCGCCAGCACTGACAGGAGCTATAATAATCAAGTCGGATCCTTTTGCATAAACCTGCTGGCCTGATCGAATCGGATTTAGAATAATTTTAGAATTTGAACTGGAAGGTTCAGCTGTTTTGGATGCAGATCGGGAGCGGGTTTGAGAGGATGGCTCTTGTGTAGTACTTGGTGCAGTGGATTTTGTTGCAGCGCTAATAGACTCTTCTTTTTTTATCTGGGACATAGTGCCTAAACCAGACAAATTAGCCGATTCAAGTTGCTCTGGTGTTCCATTACTCACCCCTACAGGAATTAAATGAAATTCACGCAATAGGTGAATAATTCTATTAAAATCAATGGGTTCCGCGTGGTTTACCAAATGTTGACAATCGATCACGATGGGCATGTTTGTGAAAAATTTGGGTGTTTTAGAGACTGTAGTTTGTAATTGCTGCCTGATAGCATCAATATCAGCTTGATACAATTGCATCACGGTGAGGGTCAAAAGATTCCCTTTGAGTCCAAAAGCGCCCGTTTTCTGGGTTTGCGCTGATTTTAATTGTGCTGCCATGCTTTCCTCATTGACCAAAACTCACTATCAAACATCGACTACACAAGCCTAGTGCGTTGAATATAAAGCCTTTTGGCTACGATATTTAATGGTGGATTTTGGTTGACACCTGTTGTTGATTACGCCACTAAATGCATATATTCTCACACACTTTACTCCAAATGCAATCTAGTGAAGAGAGGACATGGCAATGAAGGACGCTTCTGACAGCCTTTCAGTGAAAGAATGGATCGAGTTGCAAAAAATCAATCAACGTAACGGAGCTTATCTCACGTTGGTTGAACTTTTTGAAAGTGGTTACACTCAATATGCGAATAAAGTCGCACTTTCCAATATGGGGAAAGATCTCACTTATCGTGAAATAGGTGAGCTATCAACACAATTCGCAAGCTTTTTACAAAATAATTTTCATATTAAAAAAGGTGATCGTGTCGCAATTATGATGCCTAATTGTTTGCAATATTGTGTTGCGCTGCATGCTATTTTGCGAATAGGCGCTATTGCGGTGAATATTAATCCTATGTATAAACCGCGGGAATTACAACACCAAGTCAATGACGCTGAGTGCGAAACAATTATTATTATGTCGATGAGTGCAGCTACATTATCTGAAGCGCTAAATCAAACCAGCATTAAAAATGTAGTGATCACTGAATTAGGTGATTTGCTTGGTTCCGTGAAAGGAACAATCGTTAATCTGGTATTAAAATATATCAGACGTTTAATACGCCCGTATCGCATTCCAAATGCTGTGTCATTTAAAAAAGCCTTAGCATTGGGTAACAAATCTACGTTTAATCGTGTCGAGGTTTTTGCAAGCGACATCGCATTTTTGCAATACACGGGTGGTACCACTGGTGTAGCAAAAGGAGCGATGTTAGCTCATGCCAATATGTGTGCTAACGTTTGGCAAACACGTGTTTGGGCGGGTGACAAGTTATTTGAGTTTAGTAAAACAGCATTGAATCCTTTACCCCTGTATCATATTTTTGCCTTAATGATTAATGTTTTTACGATTTATACAACCGGTGGGCATGTGATCTTAATCACAGATCCTCGAGATATTTCTGTTTATCCTAAACTGTTTCGTCAGTATCCAATCACAATGTTAACAGGATTAAATACCTTATTTGTTGCTTTATTATCAAACAAAGAATTTAGATCACTGGCATTTTCTCATTTGAATTTTACAGTGGGTGGCGGAATGGCGACTCGACAAGCGGTCTCTGAAGAATGGGAAAAGGTTACAAAACATGTCATTATTGATGGCTATGGTTTGACGGAAACTTGTCCAGTTGTTTCGATTAATCCAATTTCTATTCAGCATTACACTGGTACAATCGGTAAACCTGTTGCTGCAACGCAAGTTGAAATCAGAGATGATCAAGGAAAATCTTTGCCGGTTGGGGAAACCGGAGAAATCTGCGTAAAAGGTCCGCAAGTTATGTTGGGCTATTGGAAAAATCCTGCTGAAACAGCAAATGTTTTAAATGATGAAGGCTGGTTAAAAACAGGTGATCTTGGAAAATTCGATAATCAAGGTTATTTAAGGCTCGTTGATCGTAAAAAAGAATTAATTTCTGTATCTGGTTTTAAAGTATATCCCAATGAAGTGGAAGATGTCTTAACGATGCATCCAGGAATTTCTGAAGCGGCAGTCATTGGAATTCCGGATAAATCCACAGGTGAACGTGTTAAGGCCTATATTGTTAGAAAAAATTCAGATGTAACAGTAGAGGAGATTATGGCTTATTGTCATGATAATCTTACGGGTTATAAGAGACCTCATGATATTGTTTTTAGGGATACGCTTCCTAAAAGCAACGTGGGAAAAGTTTTACGGCGTGTATTGAGAGACGAGGAGGGGGTATGAGTGCAGGTACTCGTTTTAGACAAGCTCTTGTTTCGGAGGCTCCATTACAAATTGTAGGTGTTATCAATGCCTATGCTGCAAAACTTGCAGAAAACGCTGGATTTAAAGCACTTTATTTATCAGGTGCAGGTGTAGCAAACGCGAATTTTGCCTTGCCGGACTTGGCGGTGACTAATTTGACCGATGTAGTCACTGAAGTGCGACGCATAACCGCTGCAACCACATTACCACTTTTAGTCGATGCTGACACGGGTTGGGGAAATGCCATCAGTATTGGCCGAACTGTGAGAGAGCTCATTCAGGCTGGTGCCGCAGGATTGCATATTGAAGATCAATCTGAAAATAAACGCTGTGGGCATCGTCCTGGAAAAAAATTAGTGGATAGTGATGAGATGGCTGCGCGAATTCAAGCAGCAGTTGCTGCAAAATCAGATCATGCTTTTGTAATTATGGCACGCACAGATGCTGCCAATGTTGAAGGATTAGACGCGGCAATTAATCGCGCTAAAACGTATGTTGCCGCAGGTGCGGAAATGATTTTTGCTGAAGCCATCACAAAATTAGAAGACTATAAATTAGTCGTTGATGCTGTGGGCGTCCCTGTGCTTGCCAATATTACTGAATTTGGGCAAACACCTTTATTTACAGTTCAAGAATTAAAATCAGTGGGTGTCAGTATGGCATTGTATCCATTGAGTGCATTTAGAGCCATGAATTTAGCGGCACAAAACGTATTTTCAGCAATACGAGAAGAAGGCACGCAGAAATCGATGGTTGAAAATATGCAAACGCGAGATGAGCTGTATGAGATTTTGAGTTATCGTCAACAAGAAAGTGTTTTGAACTAACTGGAGTACATTTATGTCAACACCAAGTGCGGGATTAGCGGGAATTATTGCAGGCGAAACAGCAATTAGTAGTGTCGGTAAAGAAGGAATGGGGCTTAATTACCGAGGTTATTCAATTAATGCTTTAGCGGAACATGCTACGTTTGAAGAAGTCGCTTACTTACTAACACGAGGTAAATTACCCACACAACAAGAATTTACTGCGTATCAGAAAAAATTACTCAGTTTGAGAAGTCTACCGGATTCACTGAAAACTTTGTTAGAACTCATGTCAGCGTCCTCTAATCCCATGGATATTTTGCGAACGGGATGTTCATTTTTAGGAACAGTAGAACCAGAAACTCATGAGCATACACAGCTTGATGTTTGTGATCGACTAATTGCTTTATTTCCAGCTATGTTGTGCTATTGGTATCGTTTTCATAAAGATGGCGTGCGTATTGAGACGCAATTGAGTAATGAATCACTTGCCAGTTATTTTCTAGAGATGTTGCATGGTAATACACCGGAAGCTTTATTGCGTCAAGTCATCAATGTCTCATTAGTTTTATACGCTGAACATGAATTTAATGCTTCCACTTTTGCCGCCCGCGTTACAACCTCCACAGGTTCAGATTTTTATTCGGCCATTTGTTCGGCTATAGGCACTTTACGAGGACCATTACACGGCGGGGCCAATGAAGCCGCGATGGAATTAATCGAACGATTTAAAACACCAGAAGAAGCCGAAGAGGGTGTTCTTGAAATGCTAGCTCATAAAGAATTAGTGATGGGATTTGGACACCGAGTGTATCGAACATCCGATCCTCGTTCAGACGTGATTAAAAATTGGGCTAAATTATTAGCCGATTCAGTGGGAGATACGAATTTATTTTCTATTGCTGAACGCATCGATCAAGTGATGCAACGTGAAAAACATTTATTTCCAAACTTAGATTTTTATAGCGCGCTCGCTTATCATTTTTGTAATGTCCCAACGTTGATGTTTACGCCGTTGTTTGTGTTTTCACGTACAGCTGGCTGGGCTGCTCATATTATCGAACAACGTGAGTTAGGAAAATTAATTCGACCTGTTGCTGAGTACACAGGACCTTCTTCTCGGCCTTATGTGCCTCTAGAAAAACGATCATAAAATTATGCCACAAATTAGTTTAAGAAATATTACCCTTGGTCATGGTGGTTTGCCTTTAATTGAAAAAGGTAATCTAACTATTGAACGCGGAGAACGAGTCTGCCTGATTGGTCGTAACGGCGCGGGAAAAACAACGCTGATGCGAATGATTTATGGTCAAATTACACCTGATGATGGAGTAATAGAAAGTGAAGGCTCGCTCAGATTAGCGTTTTTATCGCAGACAATTCCACAAGGCTTAAAAAAAACGGTATATGAAGTCGTAGCAGAAGCGCTTGAAGGATTGCATTTAGAGGATTGGGAACATCAACATCGAATCGAAAAAGTCATAACCCAATTAAATTTACCGCGCGATGACAATTTTGATCAATTATCCGGCGGATTAAAACGACGTGTGCTATTAGCCCAAGCCTTAGTTATTGAGCCTGATGTATTACTATTAGATGAGCCTACCAACCATCTTGATATCGATGCAATCATGTGGCTTGAAAAATTTTTATTAAATACCTCGCAAACCATTATTTTTGTGACACACGATAGAGTTTTAATGCAAAATTTAGCAACGCATATTGTTGAAATTGATAATGGGCAATTATATAGCTGGCGAGGCCGTTACGAAGATTATTTGAAGAATAAAGAAGTCGTTTTACAGACCGAAGCAAAATCCCATGCGTTGTTTGATAAAAAACTGGCTAATGAAGAAATATGGATACGCCAGGGTATTAAGGCTAGACGCACGCGCAATGAGGGGCGAGTACGAGCTTTAGAGAAAATGCGAGAAGAAAGAAAAAAACGACGAACTCGGCAGGGGAATGTAAGTTTCGCTCAACACGGCATTGAGCAATCGGGTAAAATAGTTTTTGAAGTTGATAAGGTTAGTTATAGTTATGATACTGTTGATATCATTAAAAGTTTTTCGACGGTGATATTGCGTGGAGATAAAATTGGCATAATCGGTCCTAATGGATCGTGAAAATCAACCTTATTAAATTTATTACTGGGTCGTCTATCACCGTCTCAAGGAACCATCAAATTAGGTACAAATCTTAGCATTGCCTACTCAGATCAAACGCAAGTTGAATTGGATGGGAGTAAAACAGTTCAAGAAAATGTGGGATCAGGTAGTGAATCAGTCACAATCGGCGATCAAAAAAAACACATTATCAGTTATTTGCAGGATTTTCTTTTTTCACCTGAGAGGGCAAGAACACCCTTGAGAGTATTATCGGGCGGAGAGCGAAATCGAGTGATGTTGGCGAAATTATTTTTAAAACCCAGCAACGTATTAGTGTTGGATGAACCTACAAACGATTTAGATGTAGAAACCTTAGAACTTCTTGAAGAACAATTAATGAATTATCAAGGTACATTATTGTTGGTGAGTCATGATCGAGCTTTCTTGAATAATATTGTAACCAGTACTTTGGTGATGGAAGGTGATGGACGTGTGGGTGAATACATCGGTGGCTATGATGATTGGCTGCGACAAAAAGCCTACGATGAGTCTAAAAAATCAGTACGAGAAGAAAGCCCTGCCAAAAAAGAAGTGACGGAAAATGTCTCCTCTAAAATGAGTTACAAAGATCGCCGTGAATTAGACACACTCACGAAAAAAATTGAAAAAATGGAAAAAAGACAGCAAGAATTGCACGAGAAATTAGCTGATGCTAATTTTTATAAGGATCATGGCGATGAACTTCCTGGTATTCAACAAGAACTCACTCAGATTGAGTCGGATATTAAGACTGCTTATGATAGATGGGCTGAGCTTGAAGGTGATGGAGTATAATATGTTATACCACTTTAACAGAGGATATACATATGAATGTTAACATACCACAAATTGATAGTCTTGAGGCACATAAGAAATCGGTGACTGATCATAGTTGTCATGAATGGCCTGAAGTAGTAAAAAATTATACAGGTATTAAGGATTTTCCACGGTTTGAAGATTATAGAAATGAAAATATTACAAGTTGTAAAAACATCTGATGGTGCTTTTTGGGCTGTGCGTCAAGTTGCGGAATTGATAAAACAAGGCGTAGTAGTTCATGTTGTTTTACCCAGATCATCAGGTGGTGCAATCAGTGCTTGGCAACAAACTGGTGCTCAGTTACATTTTCTTGATTGTAGTTTGCCAGTGCGAGCTCCATGGAAAATGTTGGGTAAAGCTAAAAAAATTCGTGAGCTAGTAGAGCAAATCTCCCCAGATTTAATTCATAGTCACAGTGTAACAACAACTATCATGCTGCGATTGGCATTGGGTAATCGTTTTAATATTCCACGGCTATTTCAAGTGCCAGGCCCATTACATTTAGAGCAAAAATATACACGACTTTTTGAAATTTTAACTGCTGGAAAGCTAGATTATTGGATCGCAAGCAGTCGCTATACTTATAATCTGTATTTGGACGCAGGTATACCGTCGAAAAAACTTTTTTTAAGCTACTACAGCACAGAATTATCACACTTTAAACATCAGAGAACTGGTTATCTTCGTAAAAAATTAAATATCCCAGTTCATGCTTTTGTAGTGGGTAATATTAATTTGATATACCCACCCAAGAAATTGTTAGGCCATCGAGTTGGGTTGAAATGTCATGAAGATGTTATAGAAGCGATCAGCATCGCTCAGCGTCAAAATGATAATATTTGGGGTGTCATGGTTGGAGGTACATTTTCCGGATCTCCTCTGTATGAAAAGAAATTGCAGGAATTAGCAGAGAAAAAAGGCAAAGGAAAGATTCTCATGCCAGGAAAATTGACTGCAGAAGAGGTAGGATTATGTTGGCCTGATTTTGATTGCGCGGTTCATGTTCCTTTGTCAGAAAATTGTGGTGGTGTAGTTGAGCCCTTGTTGTGTGGAATACCTACAATTGCAGGGCAGGTGGGTGGTCTACCTGAAGTTGTGCAGCATGATCGGACAGGAATTAATGTTCCTATTCGTCGTCCTGATTTACTAGCTGAGGCGATTTTAGAGGTTGCGAATAACCAACAAAAATATCATGTGATGGCTGAACGTGGCCGTCATCTGGCCAGCAAAATGTTTGATCCAGTTCGATGTACAAAAGAAATTCTAGCGATTTATCATCATTTTCTCGATGCTGGACCTCGACCAGAAGAACTATGGAAAAGTATGGGAGTGGGGAAACAACCGGAAGTGCTGTAGACTTGACCCGATTCCCCTTTTATTGGATTATGCAAGCATATTTTGGACAGTTCCATACACTGTAAATAATGAATAGGGAAATTCAATGAAAAAAGTGCTGCTTCTCATTTTGGCTTTTTCGTCAAGCGTTGCTATGGCTGCAAGCAATCCTTCTGTTAAATTAATTCAACTGAAGACTTCACATTCATCAACTCGAACAGTGGCGGCACTGCCTGTCAAGCTATCACCGGCAGTGTTTGAAATGCAGCGTACACGAAATTTTCACCTGAAAAAAAACACACGCAATATCCAAGAAGACAAATTCCCTCCAGAGGTTAATTTGACGATGAATGATGTGCCAGTGTTCGACCAAGGTTCGTATGGAACCTGTGTTACCTTTTCTGTCACAGCGGCAATTGATGCCGCAATAGATAAAGGAGACTACATTAGTCAAATCTGTTTGTTGCAATTAAGTCGCAATGTGACTCAAAACACGTTTTGGCATAGCTTATGGGAGGGTAGTTCAATCAAAACATTGTTGTCGTATATCGCACAATACGGAATTATCTCTACTGCTGACCAAGCTAAGGGCTATTGTAATAAAGTGAAGTCATATCCATTGGAGTATAATGAAAAATATCTTAAACATAAAATGAGTCCAGCAGAATATCATGCGCATAGTGTAAACGTGTATCTAGATTATCGGCTCGAGCCACAGATTTTATTTAATTTTACACATGTTTATTCGATGGACGGCTGGGAAAATCGGATATTGACCATTGGTAATAACAGTGATGGCTGGATTACACCGGAAGAATCATTTGCTGCAACGCGAAAATCTATCGCAGAAGGAAATCGTGTGATTTTGGAGTTTTTATTCAAGGGCGACAATATGCGTGTGGGCACTAAAAATACTGAGAATGATACATGGTTTGTGAATAATGCATTACGATCAGTTTTTAACGCTCAACATTATTTAACCGAGTCAAATGATTGGTTTTATCATCAAGTTGTGATTTACGGATATGATGACAATATTACTGTGCGAAATGCGAATGGTGAAAGTCAAACGGGTGTTTTCTTAGTTCGAAATTCTTGGGGCGAAGTAGGGCCCGAATACATGACATACGATTATTTTAAGCTTATGGCCTTAGAAGCCACCAGCATAAATACAACTAAAAAATCGTATATCAGATCTGAACCCTAGCTTTCTAAATTGATAATTAAGGTTTTTTGCTACCGCAATTATCTCCGCCTGGAAGACCTTGTGACATCTCAACTGTTGCAGCGACTGGTTTTTTGCTGCCGCAGTTGTCATTGCCACCAGCGATAACTGCACTAGTAGAAACTAGAGCTGAAACCATTAAAAGACTAGCGATTAATTTACTCATAATATCACTCCTTTGATTTAATCCATCATCCTGAACTCACCTCAGACAAATGATCGAAGATGTTGTTCACAGATTCCTATTAACACATAAATAAGCCTAGTAGAGCATCAGCAATCTGTCAAAATAGCGGAGTTGTGATGGGGCAAGATTTGACCCCATCAGCCCTAGTCATTCATGGCTTGTGCTGGTAATGCAGGTAATACGTTTTGAGCGAAATACCCAGGGGCAATGAGGTTGCCGGCTGGGCTATATTCACACACGATGTATTGACCGGGTGTACCATGCGATCCATTGCATGCCACTGATGCACAGCCTACTTTTGTCGTTGATTTCCAAACGAGTTGAGTAAAGTGTCCGGTATCCATTGAAAAATGAGGGTTGCTGTAGGAATAGTTGCGATATTCGTTGTACCAAGCTGTTAGAGCATCTTCTGGAGTAGCGTAGCCTGCCGCTAAATTTTCGCCATAAGGCCCATGAGTATGCACAAAATTACATTGGCTAGCATGGCGATACGCATAGTTAGCGAGTTCATTGTCCCATTGTAGTGCCGGTGCACGATGTTTTGCTCGAAATGCATTGTGAGTCTCTAGGATTTCTTGTTTGAAATCTTCTGAGAAATCAAATGCAAAACTTACAGTTGGCAGCAGTGATAAACTGATGGCAGAAATAATCAGACTTTTTTTCATGTTTGTTCCTTAAGTGTTTTAATTTAAATTCCGAATGAAATTACCATTCTCAATTAATCGGGTCAAGGACGATTATTTGTTGCGCTCCCAAAATCAGCTTGAGAATGCAAGTTTCTTTCAAAGAATTTTCGAGAATAAAGATTCGTGAAAGTGGGACTGGGCAAGACTAACTTTTCAAGAACATGCTATATCCTCGCTGTAATTTCTTGAGCATTCAAAGTCGGCGTGAGAATCCGACTGTCTTTCCGGGAATGGCTCGCTCGGATCCTCCTCGCTGCGCTTTATTTCCCTCCAAGAAAGTTCGGATTCTTCGCCTACCCGACTCAGGAGAATATAATTAATGATGCCACCACAAATTTAGCTGCAAACAGCAATCTTTCTTAGTGAAAGTATCCAGAGTCAAATAAATTCAAAACCGCGTGGATTGCCCAGTCCCATTTCCACTTATCTTTTATATTCTTCGAAATGTGTCGGATTCTCATGCCGACTATGGACGCGTAGCGAAATAAATTGTGCTTATTTGACCCTCTTAACGTGAATCTGGTAAGCTCAAACATCTTTAATCACAGAGTATCGATTATGATCAAGCGTCGTCAGAAAATCCCTGTAAAAATAGCTCATATTACTGTAGGCGGTGATGCGCCTGTGGTTGTCCAATCCATGACGGATACTGATACAGCAGACCGTGCAAAAACGGTGGCTCAGATAAAAGCCTTAGCAGATGCAGGATCTGAATTAGTACGAATTACGGTGAATAATGAAGAGGCCGCTGCTCAAGTCCCTTATATTTGTGAGGATTTGGAATCTGCAGGCTATCATGTCCCGATTATCGGTGATTTTCATTACAACGGCCATACTTTACTGACTGAATATCCTGATTGCGCAAAAAGCCTCGCAAAATATCGCATAAATCCGGGTAATGTGGGTTTTGGAGCTAAAAAAGACAAACAATTTGCGCAGATGATTGAAGTAGCGCTTCTTAATGATAAGCCAGTTCGTATTGGTGTGAATTGGGGCAGTTTGGATAAAGCGATTTTAGCTAAATTGATGGATGAAAATGGTCGTTCTGCATCACCTAAAACTGCGCAAGAAGTGATGCACGAAGCTATCGTTCAATCTGCGGTTGGCAGTGCTCAAATGGCAGAAGAATTAGGATTGCCTGCCAATAAAATCATTTTGTCGACTAAAGTCAGTCAGGTTCAAGATTTGATAGCGGTTTATCGTATGTTGGCAGACCGATGTTCTTATGCGCTGCATTTGGGATTAACTGAAGCGGGCATGGGCAGCAAAAGTATCGTCGCTTCCAGCATCGGTATGGGGGTATTACTGCAGGAGGGCATAGGGGATACGATTCGTACTTCGCTGACTCCAGAACCTGGTGCTGAACGCACGCGTGAAGTTCGAGTGAGTCAGGAAATTCTTCAAACCATGGGAATTCGGAGCTTTATGCCAATGGTAACGGCTTGTCCAGGTTGCGGTCGAACCACGAGTGCATTCTTTAGAGAGCTTGCTCAAGAGATACAAAACCATTTATGTGCTAAAATGCCTTATTGGAAGACACTTTATCCTGGGGTTGAAACCATGTCAGTGGCAGTGATGGGTTGCGTTGTAAATGGCCCAGGTGAAAGCAAGCATGCCAATATCGGAATCAGTTTGCCGGGCACTGGCGAAGAGCCAGTAGCTCCAGTTTTCATAGATGGTGAGAAGGCAGCGACGTTGAGAGGATCAACGATTGCTGCAGAATTCACACAAATGGTTGATAATTATGTGGTTTCTCATTATGGGGAGCAGCAAGCGTAACAGGAAAAGGTGTCAAATCTAAGATTAAAAAATCTTCAAGAATATTATTATTGAGGATTCTTTAAGTCTTAGATCTGATATCGTGTAATTCATCAGGGATAATGCGAATAGGGAGCATTTATGAAACAGGAATTCGACTCACTCATTATGCAAATTGCTGAATATGCAGCAAACACTGTGATTAAATCGAGCGAAGCTTATAGCACAGCTCGACTTTGTTTATATGATGCATTGGCTTGTGCGTGTTTGGCCACCGTATTTCCTGAATGCCAACGCCTGATTGGCCCAGTTGTGGGTGGCGAAATTATGGACGATGGTGTACGCGTACCTGCAACAAAATATGAATTAAATCCTGTAGAAGCTGCTTTTAATATTGGTCTTTTAATTCGTTGGTTAGATTATAACGATACCTGGCTTGCAAAAGAATGGGCACATCCTTCGGATAATTTAGGTGCCATTTTAGCTGTTGGTGACTATGTAAGTCGCGTACGTCGCGATAAAGGTCAATCGGAATTATTAATGGGTGATATACTCACCGCCATGATAAAAGCCTATGAAATACAGGGTGTTTTAGCACTTGAAAATAGTTTTAATAGTATCGGGCTTGATCATGTTATCTTAGTTAAAATTGCTTCAACAGCCGTAGCGACGGCGATGGCCGGTGGAAGTAAAGAAATGATCGCCAATGCAATTTCCCATGCCTTTGTGGATGGTCAAGCGCTGCGAACTTACAGACACAGTCCCAACACAACCAGTCGAAAATCATGGGCAGCTGGTGATGCCACAAGTCGTGCTGTGTGGTTAGCACAATTAGCCTTACGCGGTGAAGTGGGAATTCCAACTGCATTAACAGCAGAACGCTGGGGATTTTACGATGTTTATTTTGATGGAAAACCACTCGTTGTGAATCGTGAATTTTCAAGCTACGTGATTGAAAATATTTTATTTAAAGGACAATTTCCCGCAGAATATCACGGCCAAACAGCGATCGAAGCTGCATTAAAATTATACGAAGCTGTAAAATTTAAATGGGATTCTATTGATCGAATTGAAATTCGTACTCAAGAACCTGCAGTGAGAATCATCAATAAAACTGGTGAATTACACAGTCGATCTGATCGAGATCACTGTTTACAATACATGATTGCTGTTGCATTATCATTTGGTGAAGTGACTGCAGAACATTATGATGATCATTATGCGCGCGATCCACGTATCGATGCATTACGTAAAAAAATGAATGTCACTGAAGATAAAAATTTCACAAAAGATTATTATGATTCTGAAAAGCGCTCTATTGCCAATGCAATAAAAATATTTTTTAACGATGGTACTTCAACCGAAGAAGTTGTGGTTGAATATCCTTTAGGACACCCACGTCGACGCAAAGAATGTTTGTCCTTATTAGAATCTAAATATCACCGACAATTCATGACACATTTTACCCCAGAGCAATATACGAAGTTGATCGCTCTCTATGAAGATCAACAAGCACTGGAGTCTACGCCTGTTTCTGAATTTATGTCTCTACTCGTTAAGCCTTAGGGGAAGGGGGCAAATCTGGGGAAGGTGTCAGATCTAATATTAATCCAGCTATCATTACTGAGTCTCATATCCCACCTCAGTGCTTGCTGGTTAAATATTAGATCTGACACCTTACCTCTGCTATTTAAGAATGTATCAATCTTAGATTTGACCCCTTCCCCCTTCTAAGCAGAAAGTCAGATTATGTACTAAAATTATATTAGTAGTAGTTTAAAGAGGGGTAATAGAGTATGACAACTCAGAAGGCAGAAGAAACCTATAATATCGCCATAGTGGGCAATGCTGGAATTGGAAAAACTAACCTTATTTTGAGATTTGCTGATGATATTTATACTGAGCAAAAAGTAAGCACGATTGGCGTAGATTTCAAACAGAGACCTGTGCCAGTAGAGGATGGAACAAACGTCAATCTGAAGGTTTATGATGGAGCACCACCAAGAGGTTACAGAGATGCCAATGTTATCATAGTGGCATTTGATCTTACCGATAGAAGGTCATACGATCATGTAAGGCAGTGGATTGGGGAAGCTCAAAGGAATTGTACCGATCAGGCGAGAATCGTTCTTGTCGGTCTGAAAAGCGATGAGGTACTGAGAAGAAATGTAGATCAAACTTCTGCGAAAGAATTTGCGGATACTCAATGGGTTAACGGAGAAGTAAAATATTATGAAGCTTCTGCGAAGACAGGTGCAGGTGTTCAAGAGGTTTTTCAGGAAATAGCACAGGATTTGCACCAAAAGCGACTCGATTTAGAGATGTCTAAGTCACCAGCAGTAACTCTAAATGCCTCAGTCCCAAAAGGTGTTGCTCAAGCTAACGAATCAAGACCCATAGCTGGATTAGTTGAATGGGCACAAACGCACATTATCGAAAACCTGAGGCAGGTAAAAGAAAAGATAGAATTTTCTCTGATGAAAGGACAAATCAAACGTGCATTGGATAAAGGAACAATCTACAAGCTCGATTCTGAACTCAACAGAAGGCCTGAAATTTTACCTGTCCTTAAAGAGTGTTACAAGGAACTGACCTATGATGCTAAGAAAAGGCTTAACCAGCTAGAAAATAAGCAAGGCCAGTATGTGGATCGGTTAAAAGATAGATTAGAAACAAGATTGCACATTATTAGTCATTTAGACAGAGCTAGTTATAATAATGGGATGAACGCTGCTAGAGCGGAGGTTGAAGCTCGTACAACTCCCACGAAAGGCAGGTAGTGAATGGGGTCAAATCTAAGAATGTATCAATCTTAGATTTGACCCCATCCCCCAACGCGGTTCGATGTTAATAGTTAAATCTGTTTTTTTGCCTTGTTTAATGTGTTGAAAACCTGCATAAGCCACCATGGCTCCATTATCTGTGCAAAATTCCAAGCGGGGAAAATGTAACTCTATATTAAGATCTCGCGCCATGAGTGCAAGTTCTTCTCGTAATAATTGATTGGCACTGACGCCACCTGAAACGACTAGCGTCGATAATCCCGTTTGTTGAATGGCACGACGAGATTTAATGACCAAAGTGTCAATGATGGCGCGTTGAAAACTCGCGGCAATATCGGGAAAAGTGGAGGGATCTGATCCTTCTTGATGAATTAAATTCGCGGCAAAGGTTTTAATTCCACTAAAACTAAAATCTAAACCAGGCCTATCCGTCATTGGTCGTGGAAAATGATATCGAGTAGGATTGCCTTCCAGCGCTAATGTAGCGATTTTAGGACCACCGGGATAAGGCATTCCTAGAATTCGAGCTGTTTTATCAAAAGCTTCTCCAACGGCGTCGTCCTGAGTTTCGCCAATAATAAAATAGCCACCTAATTTTTCGACATGAATTAATGCGCAATGTCCTCCAGAAACTAAGAGCGCTAAGTGTGGAAATGTAGGGGGATTTTCTTCGAGCATGGGTGCCAACAAGTGAGCTTCTAAATGATTTACAGGTATTGCGGGAATATTTAATGCATAAGCTAAACTTCGCCCCACACAAGCACCGACCATAAGAGATCCCGCTAGCCCCGGCCCTGCGGTGTATGCAATTGCTGAAAGATCAGACAAGGCAATTTCTTCGTCGGTGAGGAGCTGGAGAATCAGAGGTAATAATTTTTGGATTTGATCACGAGAGGCCAATTCTGGGACTACACCACCAAATTCTTCATGCAGAGCGATTTGACTATAAATACGGTGCGCCATTAGACCCGCAGTTTCGCTATAAAGCGCTACGCCTGTTTCGTCACAGGATGTTTCAATGCCTAAAATAATCATGAAAGAACTCTCATAATACGTGCCGAGTGAGATTAATATAGTTGATTAGGGATGTAAATGACATCATATTCTTGATGTACGTGTTGTTTTTTGAAGTCAGGTATTTCTGCGTTAGACATTGCTGCCTCTGCATAATGCTGAGCGCATTCTTCGGTGTGCTCCGATTGGCCAAATAGACCAGATTTATAGAGTTTAGCAATACGAATTTGAGCCCGATAATAATCTTGCTCTAAGGAGAGGTGTAGGTAATCTTGAGCTTTTTCCCGATTAATTGGGGATCCAAAATATCCTTTATCAAGAATTTTGCTGTAATAGAATTGCGCGTGAGGATGTCCTGCATCTGCCGCCTTACGACAGGCTTCTATAGCATCGGGGCATTGAATATCACTAGAATTATTATCTGATAACACTTTATATAAAGTATAAGCGATATACATATTATCAGGAAGGCGTTCGGACATTTTTCTTATTAAGGTTACATTATCCGAGTGAATTTTAGGACCGTTTGAAAGGTGTGCATCGTTAAGACAATTCACAAGTGTAATGAGTTGCTGAAAGCTTTGCATGACATTTTGCTCAGGTTCACAAAACGGGTTGAATTGCTCTTGTAACAACATGGGTAGGGTATTGATAGTTAATTCAGTGACTGTTTTGTAACAGCTCGCAAGACTTTGAATGTCACTATCGGTGCTTTTTTCTTCAGCAGAGGAATAGTTCATCATCTGTTGACAAGCTACTGCTAAGCGGATCAATGGGCTATGAGGAGATATTAAATGATCGTCGTATCTCAATAGATCTGAAAATGTAATGATCATTTTTGGAATGAGCAGATGAATGTTATCAGAGTATTCAGATTTTTCAGATAGGTCTTCTCTAATCTTTCTTTCTAAGGCACTGTGTGAAATTAATAGCATTCTAATTTTGATAATCATTTTTAGCGTATTAATGTTATCAAAAGAAGAGATAGCGAAATCGGAATCATCTTTTATTAGTAGAGTATTTTCGATATGGTTTACAATTGATAAAATAACTTCATGTAATGCGATTGCGTCTTTGTGTGGGACGGAAGAAAGTAGGTTAACGATAGGAATGTTATAGGAGAAAAATAAAAAGAAATATCGTTGTACAGTAATCATGATTTGACTAGAAAAAATTGTCGCATTGCTTGGTTTAAGTGATCGTAGGAAATGATAAAGCTGATTCATTTCGCAAATGATGGATTCTATTTTAGAATCAATTGGATTGTTCGAAATCCAATCAATTTTTCTCAACATTATTTCTATTTTATGGATAATATTAGGATGGGTATTCGCTGTTTTTAAAGCTTCGTTTAAATGGCTCAACGCATTGGTCAAATCCAGATTAGGTTCAAATATTGTTCTCAGAACTAAGCTGTATGATCGAATATGAGCTGGCAGTGTGAGTGTATAGTGATCTCTTAGCTCACATAGACTGTGGTAGGCTATTTGCGCCCGTTCCATTGCAATCTCGGGTGAGTTGCCTTCACTTCTAGTGAGGGCGGTTTCAGTCAGTAGCTCATAAGCGGCTTCAAAGCAGAGTTGAGTCGACTCTACTAATAATTTTTCGTGGTTTACATAATCTTTTACATCGAAACAAAGAGGTTTTCTAGCCAGTATCACACGGATTTCTTCACTGTTATTGTAGAAGGTGACCATATTGCTTACACCGACTTGGCACCAAAAAAACGAATTTGCTTTTCCTGCTATAGTTGATTTTAAGGGGGTTAAATATTCTGAGGAAGACTTCAGGAAAGAGGTGAAGATCACCTGAGTTGTAATGTCGAGATGACTTTCTAATTTTTCTTTAATAATGCAGCATAACTGGGCTGCTTCGTTATAGTGTTCAGTGTTTGATAGATCCTCGAGTATTTGATAAGCATTTTGGGCATAATTATTTGTCTCGGTGAAGGATTTTTCACTTTCTTTGTATTGCCCACTAGACCAATGAGTAAAGGATGAAGATAAATGAAGAGAGACTAACATCAGCAGAGTTTTGATCCGTGTTAAAGGATTCTTGCATTGATTAAGAAAAATTTTAATTTCCTCGTTCAGTACATCAAAAATCTCCTTTTTCTGATCTCCAAAATATTTATAATGGAGATTCTTTAAGCTTCTGAAAAGCAGCTCTTCGCGAGTGGTCTCGGATTTGGGAGGGGTTGAGTGTGGTTGTGATGTGTATTTTTCTGTTGGTAGGTGAAGTGCTTTTTTAAGATTATCCAAGTGAGTCGATGTGAGCAACGCAAGGTGTATCGATTTTTTATCCAATGTGCAGGTAATGGAATGCTTCTTTAGATTAAGGGCTAGTGCTTTAGCACGGGATTCTTTTGTCGCAGTGAGTGTCAGGGTTTCATTCTTTTCCGTTAATATAAAATGAGCCGGAAGATGGTTTTGTAAGGCGCGCTTAATCTTTAGATAATGTCTGACGGAGCACCATCGAGTTTTTGTAGTTGTTAATTCATGAGAAGGGTGGGATTTCTTTTTTTTCGTTGAGGAGTCAATTATTAGATTAAATTCAGACTTGATTCTAGCAACAATTTCATTATAGGTTGTAATGCCTTCAAGATCGTTGGCAACGACTTTTAATGATTCGCATGCCTCTAAATAACGGTTAGAGTGTATTAGCTCTGTAGAAAAAGATAAGTGCGCAAGTGCGTAAAGGGAAATATATTTTTTAGTTGCCTGTAGAAACAGTGTTGCTATGTTAGGATCATAAGAAATTTGAGGCCTTGACCGTTGTTGGCCTACTTTTTTATTTTTACCATATTGCTGCAATAATAGGGAGAAGGCGTCTTCAATACACTGCTTATTCTGGTTTCCTAAAGTTATTGCGGTATCAAGATCACCCACGAGTTGGGCTACGAGAAAACGATAATGACGATCGAGTCCTGTTGAGTAATAGAAAAGATAAGCAGTATTTTCTGAAAGGGGGCAGGGGATAGTGGCGAAAATATCTAGCCACATGTGTACGAGCTCATATTGACAGCTAAACAAACAAGCGTTTAATAGAGATTCTTTGTGAAGATGAATTTGAGCATTAAGATAATGTATTTCTCTTTGGTCTAAACCATTTCGAAGCGACATTAACAATTCGATTAATTGTTTTGTTAATTCGTACGTTGAGAGCCTAAATTGCAGAATTGAGAATTTTTCTACGATGTTTGTCAATGTATGGAGGGAGGATTTTACCCAATTTAGCAGATGAGCTCGGTCTTCGCTGCTAAACGTTTTATCTTTTGCTAATTCACCAAGTCTCAGAATTAAGGGATTTTTATTCTGAAGTATTTCACAAATCAGCATTTCGTCTTCAGCCTTGAAGGGGTCTGTTAGGGTTGGAACAGTGAGCAAGGTTTCTTCTAGCAGTACAGTGTGTAGCTCGATGTCTTTCAAAAGTTGAAAGAGTCTTTTTGACAATGACGAAGATACAGGATTGACTACGGTGGGAGTGTGATTTGATGCTTTATCGATGCCAAGTGGCGCGGGTATGTTTATCTCTATCGGTTTTAGATTAACAGTGATCTTGCTGTTGATTTCGACGATATGTTGCACGGGATTATAAATCACCCCAAGATTATCGTAAAACTGGGCTTCAGTGTCTGAGAGCCCTTCTAGAGGTCTTTTGGATAATATAGTATGAACTGCAATGCATACGGAGAGTGTGTCTTTTATCTCGTTCTTTGGGGTTAGCATTTTTTTTATCGTCTTGAGTCGAACAGTATCAGTGTCTTGAGGAACAATCAAAGGCGCAATATTTTGAGAAAAAGTTGTTTCTGCGAGCGTGTTCAAACCATGTAATTTTTGTAGTGTGACAAATTGTTTTGGTGTCAGATAGCATTTCACCCTATCGTAGGGATGCTCTTCTAATGTCATATTGAATAAAAGACTATCTTTTTCACCATTAGGTGTAATCAATTTTACGAAAGGATGAAAGAAAAACCAATCTATTCCAGTACTCGTATTGCTGAAATAATCGTACTCGTTTAAAGCGGTTAATTCCCATCCACACAACAGTTTCTCTGACTTGTTTTGAAGGAATTGCTGTAGGGCTCTTAACACAATCAATAATTGAATTTTCGATAATTTAGAATGGTGTACGATTGTCATTGGTGTAATTGGGATTATTAAGATGTCAGATGGTTTTAATACAAAATTGAGGTTTTCTAAAACAGGGGATTTAAGCTCAATCATTTGATCTATTTGTTGGTTTAGATATAAACTTGCTGCAGTTTCAGAAGATATTTCAGAAGTAAAGAGTTCACTCAATCGCTCTAATTTGTGTGTTTCATTGCATTCAACAATGACGCGTCTATTAAGGCTATTAAGGACGGTTTCTTTTTGCAAAAGTGCTATAAATTCATTTACTGAGATTTTGGCATGTTCAAGTACTGTGTTAAATTTCATAATTCCTCGTCAACTGATTTGGGCTAGTAATATAGTTCTTAGGTGTAGGATAGTCGTTATTTCTTCAATTGTTAAGTACAAACTTTAGAGGCAAGACCCACCCCGAGCTGTTGTGCGACTAGACACATCAGCTGCCCTAGAGAAGCTCACTACGGTTACGAAAATAGTCTAAAGCTTCTGGGTTGGCGAGGGCATCAATGTTCTTCACTGGCCTCCCAGCAACCACATTTTGAACGGCTAGCTCTACAATTTTACCACTCACCGTGCGGGGGATATCAGTAACGCTGAGAATTTTGGCAGGCACATGATGAGGCGAGAGTTGTGTTTTGATGGTCTGACGAAGTGTGTTGATCAAATCCTCCGTAAGAGGGCAGTTTTCACGCATTTTTACAAATAAGATAATCCTGATATCACCATTGTAGAGTTGTCCAATAGCAATACTCTCTAGAATCTCTGGAAATCTTTCTACTTCTCTGTATATCTCAGCAGTTCCTATACGAATTCCACCGGGTTTTAATAATGTATCTGAGCGACCATAAATAATTAATCCGCCGTGATTTGTGATCTGAGCGAAATCTCCGTGTGCCCATACATTCGGAAATTGTTCAAAATAGGCATGGTGAAATAATTCCCCATCCTTATCATTCCAAAAATAAATAGGCATTGAAGGAAAAGGCTTTGTACACACAAGTTCACCTTTATCACCGACAATTGAATTGCCATTATCGTCGAAAATTTGTACGGCCAGTCCTAAACCAATGCATTGTAACTCGCCGCGGTACACGGGTAAATTTGGGTTCCCCAATGCAAAACAGGAAATAATATCAGTGCCGCCTGAAATAGAAGACAATTGTACGTCTGATTTTATTTTTTCATACACGAAATCATAATTCGATGGAACCAGAGGCGAGCCAGTGGATAAAATAGTACGAAGCGATGTTAATGAATGAGAGTGTTGAGGATGAAGTCCTACTTTTTCAACAGAGGTTAAAAATTTAGCGCTCGTACCAAAAATAGTGATTTTTTCTTGGTCAATAAGATCAAATAATCGTGATGGCCCAGGATGTAGTGGAGATCCGTCATAGAGCACAATCGTAGCGCCTACGGCTAAACTCGATACTAACCAGTTCCACATCATCCAGCCACAGGTAGTGAAATAAGTAATGGTATCTTCTTTGCGTAAATCAGTGTGTAATATCAATTCTTTTAGATGTTGTAGTAATGTTCCTCCTGCACCATGTGTAATGCATTTTGGAACGCCTGTTGTGCCTGAAGAAAATAAAATATAAAGAGGGTGATCAAAGGGTAGTTCTTCAAATGACGTTATTTCGCCGGATGATCTAAGTAATGATTCAAATAAAAATGAATTTTTAATGTTTGTAATATCCTGTGCATGATCAAGATTGGGTACAATAATGATATGTTCTAGTGAAGGTATGGTTTCTTGAAGTGAGATAATATTAGAAAGGGTAGAATGCTTTTTGCCATTATAGATATGGCCATCACAAGCAAATAAAATTTTGGGCGTGATTTGTTGGAATCGATCAAATACGCCGTGATAGCCAAAATCAGGTGAACAAGACGACCAAATAGCGCCGATGCTTGTGGTTGCAAGCATGGCAATAATGGTTTCAGGGCGATTGGGTAAATAGCCTGCGACACGATCACCGATTTGTACACCTAGAGCTTTCAATTGAAACGCTAAACGACGCACTTGTTGATTTAATTCAGCGTACGTTAGTGAACTACGTTCACGTTGTTCATTATGAAATATCAGAGCGATTTTATCGTTGTTGTGCCGTAATAAATGACGTGCAAAATTGAGTCGACCTCCTTCAAACCATTTTGCTCCTGGCATTTTACCAGCGTTGGTTAATACTTGTTTCCACGGTGTGGAAAATTCAATGCCAGTAAATTGTACGAGCTGTGTCCAGAATTCTTCGGGATGAGAAACGGACCACAGATGCAGTGAGTGATAATCAGAAAATTGCAGGTTATATTTTTTGCTCACCTGTGACATAAGGGCGGTTAATTGAGATCGTGCGATGATCTCTGCCGAAGGTTTCCAAATTGGATCTGTCATTGTTGATTCCTAGTTTAAATTTTTTCTGGATCGCTACGCTGCGTCAGGAAGGGGTCAGATCTAAGATTTATACAGCTTTCATTTTTGAGTCTGATATCTCACCTTCTTACTAAGCTAGTATAAATCTTAGATCTGACCCCTTCCTGACGCAGCGTAGCGATCCAGGAAAATAATTACAAATCTTTATTCAGTGCTTGTGCAACTTTAGATCTGGGAGTTCGATTAAGCAAAGCCGCCACTTTGTGGCTGATGCGCACGAGCGCATTTAAATCAACGCCATGCTCAATGTTCAATCCATTCAGCATATAAACAATCTCTTCGGTCGCAACATTTCCTGATGCGCCTGGTGCATACGGGCAGCCGCCTAAGCCTCCAACAGAGCTATCAATAGTGCGCACTCCTAAGGCTATGCACGCATAGATATTTGCTAAAGCCTGCCCGTAGGTGTCGTGAAAATGAACCGCTAGATGTTCGATGGGGACTCGTTCTGCAACCGCGCTCACCATTTGTCTGGCTTTTTCGGGAGTTCCTACACCAATAGTGTCACCCAATGAAATTTCATAACAGCCCATCTTATAAAGAGCATCGGCAACGTGTGTTGCTGAAGAAAAAGCGATTTCACCCTCAAACGGGCAGCCCAATACACACGATACATACCCACGAACTCGCAATTTTGCGGCCAAAGCTTCTTTGATCACGCTTTCATAGCGTTCCAGGCTTTCAGCAATTGAACAATTGATGTTCTTTTGAGAAAAGGTTTCGGAGGCTGCTGCGAAGACAGCAATATCCTGGCATCCGGCCTCTATGGCTTCTTGTAAACCTCTCAGATTGGGTACCAAGGCTGGGAAGCGTTGGATCTGTGTTTTATCTAGGGCCTGTAGCACCTCAGCTGAATTCGCCATTTGGGGTACCCACTTAGGCGATACAAAACTGCCAGCTTCGATCACTTTTAGCCCAGCATTCGCCAGATCGGTGATTAGTTCGATTTTTTGGGCAACAGTCAGCAGAGTAGGCTCATTTTGAAGCCCATCCCGAGGTCCAACTTCCACTATCGTGACCTGATTCGGATACATTCGTTCATCCTTCTTTAAGAATGTGTTAAGATTCAGCTGATAATATAGTAATTTATGCAACAATTGAGGAAAAGTCCATGGCTTTAGAGAAAATTCAAACTCACCCTGAGTATCAACATTCTGAAAAAGCAATAAATGCATTACTCAAAGAGCTTGATGGGCTTTTGGGATTCCCGGAATATCGAATCGATGGAGAAGAAAAAAAATCTCATGCTGTACTGTTTCTGGATGCTTTTGAGAACTACATCACCTGTCCAGCTCAAGCGGCTCGACTACTCGTGCATTTGAAGGCTAAACATCTGGAATATGTTCATGATGAATTTAATACACCTGAACTTATAGTTTCAAAAGCAGGGGCTGGCTTAACAAACAATGATCACATCATATACGTTAAGCCACTTAATTTTCTTACTCAAGATTGGGGCTCGTTTAGAGATCTAGTCAATCAATTTGGGATGTGTGCTTTTGTCGGGATTTCAGAAATAGCTGGGATGGATGATAAAACTTTCCAAGCTTTTCTAGGAAATTTGATTAAGAAAGACGATCTAAGAAAAAATGTTAAAGCTTGTCTACAGGACAATAATGAACACAATTCAAACTTAAACGAATTACGAAAATATTTTGATTTAACAATGATATTACCTAGGGATATTTGTTATCCTGGTGCGAATCCATCAGAAGTTCTCAGTCCTGAAGATTCCTACACACTTCAACATTCTGACATTTACTTAGGAATGCAGCTGCTTCAAGAAAATCTTATTTTTAGAGGTGGATGGAATTTCGCAAAAAAAGGCATTCAATTCTGTTTAATTCCAACAGTGTTTTCAATGACCTTCAGAGACGATGAGCCTGTTGTTGATGACCAGTTTTTGGAAATGGGCAAAACCTTTTGTGCATTGCTAAGAAATAAATCTTTTAAGAATAATGTTCGACCATTAATCGCAGGAATGTTACTTGTTGATAATAATCATTACATTAACTATTTCTTGTCGCCAAATTATGAAAAGGGAACGATAGACCTATTTCTTTTAGATCCAAGTGCAGAAAAAAAAGCCGGTCAAAAAAATCAAAAAGAATTATTTTATGCCAGCGTATTTCTTCATCTTCTTCAAGAGCTATCTAACGAATATAAAATAAATCGTCATCCTTGTTTAGTTAGCCAACAACTACAAGAACGAGATTGTGGATTTTTATGTTTGCAGAATTTAGAAGATGTCTTCTTAAAAGAAGTATTTTTTATCGATAATGATGGGAATTTGAGATTTGATGATGCGTTATTAACGGTCAACGGTAATAATGGTAAAGGTGCTGATCAATCGGATGATTGTTACTATCTTCCTTCACTCAAAATAGCTACAAAAGCTGTTCGAGAACAGTGGGCTAAGCGTTTTAAGGCTAAAAAAGAAGTGCATTATTTTCATTTAAATCCTGAGCCCACGTTGGTAAATTTAGTGGCTGATCGATTTAAGCAAGATCCCTATAGCTATGATGAGAATGTAGAAAAGCAGTACAAACAAGATTTTCTTGAGAAACTTCGAGGCTCATTATATGCTGCAGTTTGCGGTCTGAAAACGTCAAATAATCAATCGTTCATAGACAAATGGGTCTCATCATTTCAAAAGGATTTGACTATACCTAAGCTGCAGATAATAGGCGGGACTGCTGATGCACTAAAAACAGAAGCGGCTGGATTGGCTAATAGAAAATTTGAAAATGGACTGGATATCTCTGGCGTTGAAAAAGAGCTGAAAAAGTCTTTAGGTGAGTTAATGCGAGAGTTTTTCGTAGACGCATTAAACATTGAATGTCTCCAAATATTCGCAACACACTTTGTGGCTTTTGTAAAAAGCTATCAGTGGCCTGATAATGCACAGAATTTTGAATGTATCTTTAATGATTTTTTAGAGCAGAAAAAACTCAATAAATATTTTAAATTGCCTGGAGCTAAAACTAAAGCTGAGGTGCTGGCTCATCTTCAACAGGAGTGCGCCAAAGAAATCAAAGATAATATCCTAGCTGAATGCGGTATATTAGCTCGTGTGAATGCTGAGAAATCTTTAGATACTTTAAGGCAGTGGGCATTGAGTACTGACTTGCTCTATAATGATGTGAAAAATCGGAATTTAGTAGTATCAATACTATCACCTAAACAATTACAGCTCGATTTGTTAGCTCGAATTAATTCCACTGTCAATGGAATAATTGAATCGACCTGTCAAGAAATTGCCTATGGGAAATCATTAGTTGAGCTGGAAGGCATAGGTGTGGAGAATTTCCGTAAAGCTGTGTTATCCTCTGAGAAATTGTCATTTGTTCTTAAAATTTCTAAAAAGGATGTCATCGAAAGAAAAATTAATGCATTCATCGATCGGCATTTAGAAAAATTAAAAGAAGATGAAAATAAAAGTAGCTGTGTATTATGCTAATTACTTGTGCGATTCCAATTTGGATTGCCAAGACTGTGCTATTGCAAGACACTGATTTTGATAGATCGTTTGCAGCTGCTTGTTTTTGACGAGCTGTTTACCCGCGATCCAAACATCTGTCACTTGGGTGCTATGGCAAGCATAAACAAGCTGCGAGATGGGATTGTATACAGGTTGTGTATTCACCTCATTGAGATTAACAGCAATAAAATCGGCGGATTTTCCGGTTTCTAATGAACCAATTTCGTGTTCTAGGTGTAGAGCTTTGGCTCCTCCTAAGGTCGCCATTTCAAGCACGTCAGTGGCGCTTGTGGCTGTGGGATCGTTCGCAACCATTTTACCCAGCAATGCTGCGGTACGCATTTCGCCAAACATATCCAAATTATTATTGCTCGCAGCGCCATCGGTTCCAATAGCAATATTAATGCCCGCATGACGTATTTTTTGCACGGGGCAGCATCCGCTAGCTAGCTTTAAATTACCTTCAGGACAATGAACAACGTGAGTACCTGATTGTTGGAGCAGTTTGATATCTTCATCAGAGGTTTGAGTCATGTGCACGGCTTGTAATCGAGGAGACAAGAAGTCCAGTTCTGCCAGTCTTTGTAGGGGGCGTTTATGATATTCCTTCAAACCTCGCTCAACTTCATCTGCGGTTTCATGGATATGCATATGAATGAGCAGGTTCATTTCCTCGGACAATTTTTTTATTTTTAGTAGTATGCTGTCATCGGTTGCGTAGGGAGAATGCGGGCCTAGACTAAATTGTATCAGTGAGTTTGGTGATCCTTTCGCTAAGCAGTGCTCCGCTTTCTGAAAAGCTTCTTCAGCGGTTTGAGAGTAGGGTGTAGGGACAGACATGATGAGCATTCCTACGCAGGCTCTCATTCCAGCTTCTGCAACACATTGTGCAATAATGTCTGGGTAAAAATAATGCTCGTTAAAACACGTTGTTCCGCTCAACAACATTTCTGCCATCGCCAGCTGCATCCCATCTCGAATGAATTCAGGATTAATACTAGCGACTTCAGCGGGCCAAATATGATTCTCAAGCCAATCCATTAATTTTAGATCGTCCGCTAATCCTCGAAATAATGTCATTGGACTGTGAGTATGGGTATTCACAAAACCTGGTAATACCACATGATCATTAAGCTCGTGAATTTTATCTGCATGATACTGTTTTTTAGCTTCAGATGTAGGCAAAATCGAAACTATTTTATTGTGGTTGACTGCGATGCTGTGATAATCCAAAACTAAATTACGTGGAATGATGGGTATCAGCCAGCGCGCATGAATCAGCATTTCAACGTTCTGCATTGCAAGGTCCTTGGAGCTAAGGTGTCAGATCTAAGATTGATATATTCTCAAGTTTTTGAGAATATATCAATCTTAGATCTGACACCTTTACTGTAATTTATTGCCTGTTACAAACCATTTTGTCATCTAAGCTCTGATCAATGGGGTCTAAATCAGGCGTATTACTGTTCTTTATTGCCTCATCGACATCCCTGAGAGTGTTATAAATTTCCTTATTATAATCACGATGTGTAAGAGGCTTAATTTTGAAGAATTTATTAGGAAAAGAATTATCATACAGTAATTTAAAATGATCTTGTATTATTTTAAAGGTTCTAATAATGACAGCTTCCGTTGGCATGGCATCAGCGTGACTAAAATACTCATTGAGTAAAGTGAGTATTTTTTTATGCGTATCACTGTCTTTTGGATCGTACTTGAATTGATGCTTCTTCTCAAACGCTGTGAAACTCAATACTTGTGAAGATACTCTAGCCAGGACTTGATCTAATCTTGACCAGATTGAAGGGGAGTCTGAGGTGATATACTTCGAGGATAATATGACCAACACATTCACTAACGTAAAATGCATAACCTTAGAGGCACCAAATATTCGAGTCAATAATTTACAACTAGCCCGTCTCTTATCATCAGTGAGTGTGCAGTATGCCCATATGGAGTAGAGGGTCCAGTGGTGATCTTTTGGGGATGTATATGACACGTTAGCGTAGAGAGTCCAATTCTCCTTTTTATTTGTATCTTTTTGTAACTCACTTTTTTTGAGTAATGATAATAATACCAAAAAAAGATCGTTTTTAATGGAGGCTGATATGAGGTCTAAGGTGACGATGAATTTAGTGTTGGTTATCAGAGATAGTATGAGATGTGTATTATGGTGCTTCATTGCATCAATGAGAGATCTTTCTTTTACTTTGTCGCCACTTAAAGAGTGATTTATTAAGAGCATGCTCAGTTCTTCATTGTTGGTAGCTACTGCATACTCAAAAGCTTCAAAATATGAGTGGGAGGATATCTGTATTCCGAGTTTATAGAGTAATGTAGCTATAGGGTCTGGAGTTTGACTGAATTTAGACGCAGATATTTTTTTAGAAAATTCCTCTTGGATAACTTCAGTCCAGG
Organism: Pseudomonadota bacterium; assembly: GCA_029777855.1. GTDB lineage: Bacteria > Pseudomonadota > Gammaproteobacteria > JAIEPX01 > JAIEPX01 > JAIEPX01. The sequence continues at coordinate 19,942 of JAKORL010000170.1, read as the reverse complement.
TTCGCTTAAAACTCTTATTTCTTGTTGATTCATGATGGGAAATGATCTCATTGACTGTGTTAAAATTATCAGTAGTCAGATTTTTCATAATTACGCGATAAATTTCTTTTTTTAGTGGCTCTAGAGAATCTTCATCGTAATGAAATTCTAATAGATTAAGTGATGATTTCAGTAACTCAGGATCTACATCGGCTATTAGTATTTCGAATAAGATTGTTAGAATTCTTATGATATCGTTTTGGGTATGCAATTTAAGAGCATCGAGAAAATGAATTTTAAGACTATTTAACCCATCAATAACACGAAGATTTTCTTTACTCATTAAGGCGTGGGCATGGCAATATCGAAGTAGACGCAGTTCACCGACTTGTCTATATCCTACCGAGAAAGCTTCAAACACCTGCGAACAAATACTTTTATCAACATTCGTAGAGTCAATGGTTGACGCTGTGTCATTGTTTTGTTCCAGTAAGGTAATGGCTTCTTGGTTTCCGAGTACATAGGCAAGATCCAATGCTAGGCTGAGTTTAGCTTGTGTGCGATCGTCGGGTGTATTTTTTTCAAGTTCTATTAGCTGGGGAAGGAGATCATGATAATCATGGTTAACAGCGTGAAGTAGTGCAGAGATTAGTGGGTGGGCGTCGTTTGCCATCCAATTTCGCCATGTTGATTTGGCGCCTGCTCTTAAATATAATTTTGCTAATTGGGGTTTCTGATTTTCGAGAGCCTTGAGCAATACATAACCGTAGGCTACTTTATCTTCAGGATCGGCCTTATATCGAGTAAACAATTCTAATGTTTTCCAATCATTCATTTTTATGAGTTTGTGCAGCTCATTCTGGACATCTTTTGGTGTCATGGTCAACTTATATAGTAAATCAGCTTTTTGATACTGTTCATTAAGAAGATTCTCTCTAAGTGAAGCAGATACATCTTGTATAAAAATAAATTCATAGCAATCGTCATCATTTTTAACAGGAGGTCTTGTATATTGTTGTGTTATTATTTTAGCCAAAATAAATCTAGCCTGTTTGTCGACAATCGGAGGGAAATGATCTTGTAGAATTTCCATCCCATCTAGAATGTTAGAGTTGTTGTTTGGAAGTAAATTGTATTCGCGACAATATTGTATTAATCGTAATTCAGTGATTTCCCTATCTCTGATAGCTAAAGCTTCTAACACCAGCTTGCAAATGCTTGAATGGATATTGTCAGGGTCTATCAGGGCTGGGGTGCAAATAGTACTTAATAATGTTATAGCAACGTGATTATTTACACAGTAAGCAAGATCAAGTGCCAATCTAATTCGAGCATGGTAAAATTCGTTTTGACATTCTTTTTCATGTTCAATTAGCGCAGGAAGAAGTTCGTTGAAACCAAATTTAACTCCATAATATAGAGTAGATAATAACTGATATTTGTGTTTAGTTTTCTGATTGCGCCAGTTTGCTTTGGCGCCAGATTTTAATGATAATTTTGCCAACTCAGTTTTCTGATATTCGAGAGCCTTGAGTAATACATAGCCATAAGCTACTTTACCTTCAGCATCGGTCTTATATCGAGTAAACAGTTTTAATGTTTTCCATTGTTTCATTTTTATGAGCGTGTCAAATTCGAATTTGACATCCCCTGTTCTGATGGTCGCCTTATATAATATATCGGCTTTTTGATAATGTATATCAATAAGACTCTTTGCAAAAGAAGTAGATTCATTTGGTAGCGAAATAAATTTATCGAAATCGACTTCATTATCAAAAAGAAGGCTTCTAAATTCATGCGTTATTTTTTTAGCGAAAATAATTTTTTCCTCTTTTTCGATAATTGGAGGGAAATGATCTTGTAGAATTTCCATCCCATCTAAAACGTTAGAGTTGGTGTTTGGAAGTAAGTTGTATTCTTGGCAATATCGTATTAATCGTAATTCAGCGAATTGACTATCTCTGATAACTAGAGCTTCTAAGATCAGCTTGCAAATGCTGGAATGGATATTATCAGGGTCTATTAGCACTGGTTTACAAATAGTACTGAATAATGTTACTGCTTCGTAGTTCTGTAGACAGTGGGCAAGATCAAGTGCCAATGTAAGTCGAGCTTGGTAGAATTCGTTTTGACATTCTTTTTCATGTTCAATTAGCGCAGGAAGAAGTTCGTTGAAACCAAATTTAACAGCATAATAGAGAGTAGATAATAGTTGATATTTGATTTCAGTTTGCTGATTACGCCAGTTTGCTTTGGCGCCAGCTTGCAACAAGAATTTGGCCGATTTTAATTTTTGATCTTGTAATGCATTGAGCAGTAGATAGCCGAAGTCGGTTATAATTTCGCTCTTTGGGTAATACTTGTTGAGTAATGTTATCGCTTCATCTTCCTTTGATTTAATGGCTTCAGTGATGATTTCTCGTGGAAAAGTATGGGCCATGTGGCTGAATTCTTTAAGGCAAAGTGTAATTGAAAACCATGAGCGCTTTTTGGCTGCATGGATCAACATCTGATTAAGACCCATAAAGTTGAAATGACGAGGGTTTCCATAACTTACTATGTGATCTATTAATAATGTATTTTCCAAGGTTAATGCGGTTTTTATAGTCATTGTTGCGAGGATGATTTTATCTGCGATATCAAAGGCTTCTGCCATAATAATTTTAGCGATTATGGTATCATTTTGTGTAATCCAGCCTTCTGTTAAAAGTGCATTAAATACTTGATCGCTGAGGTTAGGTTGTGTTGTTATCCCTAGTAAACGAGTTAACATACGAACCTTGCTATTCTTTATCATTGCAAGTGCGAGTGGAATCGTATCAACGGGTTCTAATAAAATTTCAGGCGTTATTTCGCCCATGCCTAATAAAAATTCGTAGTTTTGACGTATATAATAATCCATTCTACGTGTTTTATTTTTGAATATTGATGCTGATTCAGCACGATCTTTTTGAAGCATTGCAGAGGTGTAGAATTTCAATTCATGGGCAGGAGACATGATCGAGTTTCTGAATCCATGTGAATATTTCGGAACATAAAAAATAATAGGTATTTTATAATGGGGATTCAATGTCATGCATTGGCTTTCTGCATAAACAGCAAAGTATTGCAGCAATTCCTGTGCAAAATAATTGGCTAATAAACGTGCTTCTAAAGTATCAGTATTAATTGCGATAAGAGAGCGATAAGGATTAAAGCGTAATCTTGCTAGTACTTCATTAGTGCCGCCGTAATTTTTTCTAAATTTTAAATTATTTTCTTTGAATGATTTAAATAGAGACGGCGGAAAAATAGAGCCATTTGAATATTTTTGATGGCTAGAACTTGTCGTGGCGCTTTCAATGTCGGAGAAATCGAATAATCGACTAACAGTCCCAAAATCATTGATTAGCATGCGACTAATCAACGTATCATCGATATGAGTCATAATGCCAAAGAGTTGCCGATCCTTACTATGACCAAAAGCTGCGCTGCGTGCTTCTTCATCAATGTGAGTACAAGACTGAATCTGTGAAAAACCTTCTTTTTCTTTTGAAGTGTGCGTGGATTGTTTTTCTTGTCTTAGTACGATTTTACCTTGTGGAGTAATTGTGACGGGTTCTCGATTTTTTGGACGCAAATTTTGGAGATGCCGCCTGTTTTGGGGGCCGGGAATAATGCCTAATATAAACGCGAGACTAAAATCAAATTCATCGGAACGCAAAGTTTTTAAAAAACTCTCACCTAAATAGGCTGTAGTGAGTTTGCCAGTTTCTGCAGTGGCGCATCGTTGGTAGAAAAAATATTGCTCTTGAGTCAGCAGAATTACCTTCTCAACAAGCTTCGGATATTCCGTGTTTATGAAAGGCATTAATTGAACCACAGCATTGTAGAAGGCGCTTGCCCTTGCTTGGTCTTTGAATGTCAATTTCACCAAATTATCAGCAGAAGGATTTTCGATGCTAAAAGTCCCTTCGAATTGTATTAATTTCTCTGCTTTTGGTTCTATCATGACACAGTGTATCTCTTTACTTCTGAGCGCGTCGATTTTATATCATAATTGATCAGAAAGCGCAAGATATTCGGGCCTATTTGGGAAGCGTGGCGTCTCGGAGCTGTGATTCCTTATCTTACTGTGATACGATTTGGGACAGTAATAGAGACTATAGTGACCAGAAAGCTACAAGAGGAAATGTGATGAAACAAACAAAAATCGAAGATTTATTAAATGCAAAACCTAGAATGGCCCATAATAACAGCGCTTTTGCCATGGTACATGATGCCAGTGCCATTCGGGATTCTTCTTGGGAAGGTATGCTGGCTGAACAGGCCCTTCAATATATCAATGAACTTATTCATTTAGATCAAGCGGCATACCCTATCCCTTTTAATATTACTCACGAACAACTTCAAGTTCCTCAACATGCAATAAAGTCTACATTGCAAATTTATGCGCTTTTCACTTCATTCCTGTCGAATAATGGAATAAACATCGATTTAGAAAAAGTGCTCGTTGTGATTAAGGAGCATTCAGATCTCCTTGGAGGTATTTGTTATTTACCCGCAGGGTGGTGCAACGATGAAGGGGAAGCTCATTTTGATGTGGTGCGAATAAGACGTTTAGAAGACAGCAAATTTGCATGTAGTATTTTAGATCGAGGAGATGGTATTGGATTTCATCAACCCATGCATCAAGGAAAAAATAGTGGCAAAGTTAAGCGAAATTATTCCTCAGATGAATTTCGTATTGATTTTCAATCTGAATTTGGTCTATTCTTCTTGGAGTCAATTATTCGCCTAAAAATTGATCGCAGACCTTTCGATAAAACTGAAAAAGTCGTTGGACTAAGAAATGATTACGGAACGTCAAACGAAATTAAATTTTCTAGTAATAAAAAAAATATTAGACCTTATGATAAATTAGATTTGTATGCTTTGCTAATGACTTGTGGGGAACCGCTATCGGCAACCGATAATAAATCTGCCCACTCTGTAACACCACAACGAACGGGCACATGTCCTGTTACGAATTCATTGCTGATTATTTCAGATTCATTAAAAACAGTGGCTCAGTGTTCAGAAGTCCAATCTAAGCGAGTGACGTTTGTTCTTAAATTAGCTTCTCTGATTGAAGGGAATAAAGCCTATCACCAAGGGAATTGTCCTGCAAAAATGTTTGATTGGGCGATTCGAGAATCTTTTGTACGAATGTCAAAACATTACGAGAGCCTAATTAATGATGATGAGATACAATTCTGTACGGACATAGTGGGGAAAATACGAGAAGGTTTTAATCAAGCACAGAGTATCTTGGCCTCTAAAGTTTGTGCTGTTGATACTCTACCTCCCTTAACAGGAGACTATGGCACAGTTGAAAAAAAGACAGCTCAACCCGCTGAAGCGAGTGGAAAAACAATCATTACTGAGGGTGAATATAAAGAAAATTATATTGAATTCTCGCCCATTAAGCTAACACCTCATAATGTAATAGAACATATTAATCATACAAATGCGATCTTGGAAAAGCATTACTCAATTTATTCAATGATTTATCTATACGAGATGATGAGAGCTTTGCCATCGACGACGGGTCTTCCGCAAGACCCGTTTTGGGATCAGCTACCTCAGGATCAAATTCCACTTTTGATGGACGGTTTTCATAAACTCGTTAAGCATTTAGATAGATATAATAAGTTACCTGGGTGTCAACCCATAGAAATCGCTCTTATTGCTTATGATATCTGTGCACAATTAGTACACCGTCTTCCGAATATGTATCTGAATCATGAGTATGTTCTGGGATTGAGTGATGTAGTGTCAGATAAAATATTTTCTGAAGCATCAGTGTATTTTTCAGTGAAGCAAATTCTGCTGAATTTTCAGCGTAGGATGACAGGAAAGAAACCTGTGTTTTCGAACTGTGTCAGGCCTAACTCAGAAGATTTTACTTGTGAGTGGATGTCTCGGTATATTCTAACGAAAGATGTAAAATCTAAGGCTCTGAGTGCGTTCAAAGATAATGGTGCAGTAAAAAGCAGTATCTATTCTTTGAGTAATGAATATTATATGAACGTATTCTTAACAAGAAAGTGTGAAATTACTAATCCTCATTATGATAACAGTTCTATCTTTAGTGAGAGGACAAAAACTGTGGAATTCCCTTCAGAAAATTTTCTAGGGCATTCTTTTGTTCATCTGTTAAAGATATCGAGTGTCGTCCATTATAGAGGTGGTGATCGTAGTTATGATATGAAAAGAGACGCTCGCTTTGATGCAACGCCTGATCTACATTTCATTGAAAATACCGCCTATCACAGACAGCTCAACCTTCAAAATGCCTTAGAACAATCTGTTCGTCGCGATTTCAACGGGAGCGCAGTCGGAACAACATTAATGAAGCATGCTCCAAGATCTAGAGCTGTGCGTGGCGCATTCGGTGATTTTGCTGAAAACGCTATTTATTATCCGCTTGAAGAATTGCGAGTATTAAAAAATACGCATGATGCCTATACTTATCCTAGGCTAGTAGAATTTACACCTTATCATCATGAATTTTCAGGAAGCTTTGATAAAGAATCAGGAGCTTGGTCTAGATATGATATTAATGAGAGTGATCTCGAGATACTCGATGAGGCATTTAAGCAAATAGAAACAGCAGGATCTATGCAGATTCCACTGTTACTGGAGTGGTGCCAATATCACGTGGATAAAATTGTTTATAACGGAGTCCAGAGCAGAATACGAAGTCTTTTATTTTCGATTAATAAATTAGATTACGCATTATGTCATCAACATGATGCTGTTATTCCGTTGTTCAATCTATTCTTCGATTTGAGTATCAAATATTATATCAATAGACTAGAAGGAGAAGGTACTAAGGAACAACTCGAAGCTTTGCTTTTTTTAATTGAGCTTCAAAGTGAAGTATTGAGTTATGTTAAATTGTGTGGGGCTTTATATGGATTCGATTCAACGCAATTAAAAATCATTGATACAAGAGAAATTTTACAACAATTACTCGATACTAAGAAAAGTTATGATTCAAATTACAAAGCAAGAAAAACCAAGACCCGAGTAGCTTCTTTACTTTTGCTTTTTTACCAGCACTTTAATGAATTTTCACAGCAAGATCTTTGGGCAATTTTATCAGCAAAGCTCATTGCTTCATTAGATCGACAAAAAGGATATGATGGTCATAGTTTATTAGATTTACACGTGATAAAAGCATGGCCTCTGTTTTACGCACACATCAATCAATTAATGGTATCCTTAAAACAGACAGAATTAGATCGCTTCATAAACTCTGTTGTTAAAAGCGCACTAGAGACGGATATTCAATCTGAATGGAGCTATAAAGAGGGGGTTCTCTCATCAATCAATCCTCAAATTACCCTTACTTTAAGGGATGGCGCACTTTTTAGTAACAACAATCAAGTAGAAGATGTTACACAAATCTATGCCTATAATTGGAGAGTTTGGAGAGAATTGAATCTCGCAAATCGAAAAATTTCTCTTCTGTATGACGGAAAGGGTTATAAAGAAAATAAGCTAGATTTGAACATTGTATATGCTCCGGATTATTCCTGGGAATTCCATGCGTATCAATTAACGCGTTGTGTAAAAGTATTTAGAGGCATTACGATTAATGTCCAGCGGATGCGATTTCAACTACTTGCAACCGGGAATGACGACATTAATCCAAATGAAAAAGAGTACTTTTCTAATAAAAAATTGACGAACCCCTTCGGAAACGAAACGTTAGCAAGTCGTGATTTTATTTATAGCTACTGGGTCAATACAGAAGATGAAAATGAGATTTTCGTCGAATCTACAGACTATAACGGAACCGCGTATCATTACACGCCCACACAAGGTTGGTTACGATTATCCGTAAACGCAGAAGGTGTATGGAGTGAAGATGGGTATATACTATTAGATGTAGGCTGTCCAAGGTCAGATATTGAAAGAAAATGGATGGTTTATCTAAATAATACAGTAGGGACTAATTCGGTTAGTGCGAGTGCACAACGTACTAATGATAAAGAAATTGTGATACAAAAAATGAATTGGGGCTTATTAGGGCTACGTTTTTTGAACGTTGATGGTCAATTAGACTGCGAAACCCACCCTGGTTATTTTTTGACTCCAATAAAAAGCTTGCCCTGCTTGCAAGGATTGACGTGTTTAGTTGTGTTAGAGAATGATAAGGCTGAACGACGTTATTTGTTTCCCGCATTTAAATTGCTGGCTTCCCCTGGTTCTCATAATTCAGCACTTGATAGTTCGCCATTCTTGAGCAGAAATGAAGTGCTGAAAAGTGAATGCTTTGAATATCATCTCGATCTAAATAATGAGCTCAAGGGTGATGATGTAGACGACGATTTATATCTTTCAATAATATATCGTTGTTTAGGTGATTATTCTCGTGCGATGCAATGTTTAAATCGAACAAAGCATCATAAAAGTAATCAAGAATTCCAAGGTCGAATCATCGAGATGTTGTTAGCACGGGGAGATTTATCATCTAAGGGTGCCGCCTTCGATTGTCATGTGGCAGTTCGCATGTTTCGTCACAATAATAAATGGGACGAAAGACCGTATTATAAGTTTACCAGATCAGAATCGTTTCTCAGACACGTGATTAAACAATTTGAGTTTTATAAACTGAGCCTTAGTGAAAGACGTGAAGGGATTACCATAATACCTCATTATCTTTTATTGTCTGATGCAGATTGTGACATTATCCATGAGCTCAAGGAAATTCAGCACAATAAAGATATGAAAAACGTAGGCAGTTGGGGTTATCGTGAAAAACCATTAGGACTGCAAATTGTCCGATTTGGTATTGAGCTGGATCGGTTTGATGATGAAAAAGAGGGTGTTTGGTTTCTCAAAGACAGTGTTAGTGTATCTCGTGGCTATAACAAAGCGGCTGAAGAGTGGGTGAAAGCACATCCTGTTCTAGAATGTCGTTCAAATCCTCCCCTTAAACCTGCTCTCAGACATTATTATGATTGGGTAGACAAAGAATTGGATCAGTTTTACTTAGATAAAGATCGCGTTCACCATCCCTCGATCAATACGGCTGAATGCCTTTTAGAAATGAATTTTCTAGCGCTATTTACGCTTGCCCTTGATACTAACCCAGTGGTTGAAAAGCGTTTAAAACTTATTCTTCTTACTTACAAACTGAACGATGCCCAAGTTCAGAATACGTACGTGAATATTATTAATTATATTCTTCTTAATCGAGCACATTTTCAACAGTTTCGAGGGAAATTTAAAGCTAACCGAGAATGTATGATCGCTGTCTATGCCCATATGCGAAAGCTATATGATGAGAGAATTTTAGTGACGGGACCACTTATTCGAAGCCCAATCAAACAGGGGTTATTACAAACTGTAGAGTCACTGCCTGGAATTTTTCCTGCTAATCGGACCTTCGTTTTCTCTTTGGTTGACTACAAAATGACCTCAACAAGTCTGCATCCCCTACAGTCTTTTGTAGGCGAGTATTTTGAAGAACCTAAAAGAGAACCTATTGCTATAATAGACAATCTTCCATTTTCATCTGAAAATCGACGAAAGCGATTAGAGCAAGAATGTATTAAGAGGCTAGAGCGAGGGCATGAGCAAAACAAAACCAGAATAAGACTGGTTTATGCACTCAAAGATTCAGCTAAGCCTATTGAAAAGCTGCGAGAAGCCCTAGTTTTTAAGCGCGAAGATATAATAAAAGAGTCTGGGTTATTGCAAGAAAACATACTGCAATTAGCAAAGAAAAATCCTTTTATCGATGGACAAGCTGAGCAAGGTTTTAATAATCATCAAAGAGCTTTGGGAGCATATCATATCGCCCTGCAACAAGCAGAGCAGGTGCCAGAAATGACAATTTCGCTGCTTTTTGAAGCATATTTGAAACAAGATATGAATATTATTGCTCACGCCAATGTATTTCTGAATCAAAATGATCTTGATGAGATTGTGAAAAAGTTATCCGATTTTGCCGTATTGCAGTCAATAATTAACTTGTGTGATGATGCGCTTGAAATTATCAAAGATAAAAAATCATTTTCCGAATTATCGAATTATCATCTACAAGAATTAGCTAGAACATTGGATAAAAAACGACATTTCAAAATTTCGGATTACCCTGAATTTCTATTTTACGAATATATGTCAAAAAAATGGATTAGAGAAGATCAGTATGAGCCTTTAGACATATTAATACGATATATTGAAGGAGAATTAGTCGACGACGAAGAAGTAAAGCATGCTCTTCTTCAATTCAAAGCGGGTGGTGGAAAGACTTGGTTGCTCATACCTCTACTGACTTTCAGGTTTGCTCAAAAGGGTTATTTGCCGATAATTTTTAATACAAATGAACTGCATCATATTTCCTTGCACGAATTACCCCCCATCTTGCGCAATACTTTACAACAACTTATTGAGATCATAGATAGAGATTTAAATCATAAATGGACGAGCGAGGAATTAACCCAATTACTGGTTGATATTAAATCATGGCATAAAGATAAAAAAGCGTTGATGCTAACCCCTATCACATGGCATGCTCTCAATAGTAGCAAACGCATTGCCTACGACACGAATGATGAACCAGTTGCAAAAGCTGCCTTAGCAATATTAGAGTATTTTAAACAACATGCCATCAAACTCGAAGATGAAGGGCATATTCAAAGTGATCCGCTTCAGCAAAGCATCAAAACCTATGGTCAAATGCAGAGCATTCCAGCAGAACAACTGCAAGTGTTGATAGACTTTTTTGATATTCTATTAGGTGTTGCAGATAACTCAAAACACATTGCTGAGATAGCAGGCATTATTGAAAAAGGTAAAAAAGCGGTTACGGAAAAAGAGCTTGTGGTATTAAAAGAAGAGCTGGTGCAAAGGGTTGTTGAATTTAGATGTTATGCGTCGGTTAATCGCTCGCAACTTAAATCGTACTATACTCAAGAAGATCGAAAAAAACCGGAGTGGTTAAAGCAATATCGTCAAAATAATCGAGAATTGGCAAGTCTGATTGTATTAGGCAGAACCTTAATTCAAACATTATTAAAGCATATTCTGACACTCCAATATCAAAAAGACTTTGGTAAATCAGTGCATTTTAAAGATCTTTCCGTAGGGCCTAAGCATGATGGAAAAGATGTTACTGCACATTTTGGTGATCAGATTCTTGTTGCGGCATTAACGATTGAGCTTTATGCGATGACAGGCGTACCTGTGGAACAGCCTACAGACTATATTTTGGAAATCATCCGACTGTTTGAGTCTGCACATTTAAAGGAAAGGCGTTGGAATACAAAGAAAATCACTAAAGCTGAAAGATCATTCAATGCAAAACTTCCTAAAGACTATCGTTTTATATCTCTGGATAACTTATCAGCTGAGTCTAAGAAAGCGCTATCTGACGACCCTACAGTCCGATTTTCGCCTGATATGCAGAAGTTTTTCTTATTTACCTATGCATTTAGACAGATTAGGACACCAGAATTTCGCGTTGAATCCACTGCGGCCGATTTCCAAGCAGGATTTACGCGAAGTATTATTTTTACTGCAACACCAGGCTTGCCTGAAGTTTATCCAGTGTACCTTGATAAAGAGCATTATTTCGAATCGGCATTCTTTGAAGCGGAAGTTGTTCAGAAAATGTTAGATCCCAAAAATAGCGCTTATTGCATGCTAGAGATGACTCATGATCCTAAAGAAATGTTCAATCAAATTAAAACGAAGTATCCCGATTTATTTTTAAAATTGTGTGCGTTATTCGAGCGGGGTGCATTATTTTCTGATTTGACACCAACCCGAGTTGCTAATGCTATCTTAGCGTCTTTTGATGAGGGTGATGAACGAAAGACAGTACAGTGTTTCCAAAATAATTTGATGGTATTAGTGTCTAAATTAAAAAAATTAAATAACGTTACCATACCAGGAACCAATGTTATTACTGCGATTAAACGTCAGGGATTGGATCCTAAAAAAGTGTTATTGTTTTTATTTTTAGATTTGATAAAAACAACGGGGACTGATATTAAGAGGCCCTATAACGATGTTTCTGGTATCACGATTGGTAAGGGCCAATCTTTGCCCGTGACCATTCAAGCTATTATGCGATTTAGACCATTCTTAGAACAAGATGGCGAAGCCCTGATTTGGATTATTTTCAAATCTCTCTACAATCAAATTAATCCAGGGGTAGAGCATTTTGATCTTATTAAGATAAGCGAGTGGTTTATTGAAAATTTCGCCGATGAGTTAAATACAAAAGTGATTAATCGAGCGTATCAAGGTATTTATGAAATCATAGCAGGGAAAATTTGGAAATTAATTGATCAAGGCACAGTGCCCTATAGCCAACATAAAACGCAACTTCAACAACGATATCCTATAGATCCGTATGTATTATATGAAGTTGAGTGTATTTATGATAATCCGCAAGCTGTTTTGGCACGCTATAGAGATCATCTTTGTCAACGTTTTGGATTAGACTGGGCTACAGATTTTACGCCTACTCAAGTTTGCCGGATTACTCGCATAATCAATGAAACAGAACAATTGATTGAGCTCATGCGTGAACCGCATGGTGCTGAGTTAAACGCTCAGGTTTGCCAGGAACAAACGGCTCAAATTGAAGATGAAAGAGAAGTTGAGCAAGAACAACGTATTAAATCTTTGGTACAAGTAGGAAAAGATTTTCGTTTTAGGATGGAAACTTATACTCGTGCGAACACACTCCAGGCAATCTTTCTCAATGATGAACGCGATTTTAAGAGAATTCGTTTTGAAAAATGTTCTTTCAAGATGCCTAAGTTATTTTTAAACGTTCAAAATTTCTGTCCGTTCGAAGATGTTAGTGAATTTACTGCAACGGTGAAATATCTTAAACCCATTCAAGCGGTCATCGTTCAATGTAATTTGGAAAATAATAAAATAAGATTTGCTGCATTAACGACGGCAGGGATACAATTTTATGCTGCTAAAATTCGGGATCATGCGGATACAAAATCATGTTATTGTCTAGTTGGTTTTGATGAGCACATCTTATGTTCTAGTCATAATATGTCGCCTCAAATTAAAGAAAGACTGTTATCAGACATGAGGTTAAAGCGAATGATGGCATTCTGTGCATTATTAAATGGGTATATTAAAGACCCTAAGACCTTGCAACAAATCGTCTATAAATATCGATGGGATAAAAGTGACTTTGTCCAATTAATTAGCGTCATACAAAAAGTGCAGGTCACACGAAGTTTGATGAGTATTCATTCAATCCAAGATTTTGAAGAAGAGTGTGGTTGGCGTAAAGTTGAAAGACCTATCAATCTTTCTGAACAAAAACTTAGCTTATTTTCAAGCGGAGCTAAATCACTGCCTGTTGTGGCGTGTCAACCGTTAGCAGCACTACCCGAACGAGTGTCTGCTGCCAGGCTCTTGTCTACGCCGCGTTCAGTGTTGTCATGTGTATTGTTTGAGCAGAAACCAAAGTTGTTTGAGGTATGGGAAGTGGATAATACAACCTCTGCCCAGACCAAGAAATGAGGTCTGGCGATATTAATTTGCGACCCAAATCTAATAGCCAATAGATTGGAAAAGTGTTACAATTTCGCTTTTGTAACTGCAGCTATAGATAAGGTTATTTATGCATGATCACGCTAAGGAAATAGTGGCCGTCAATATAGAAGACGAGCTTCAGCAATCGTATCTAGATTACGCAATGAGCGTAATCGTAGGGCGTGCATTGCCTGATGTGCGCGATGGTTTGAAACCTGTGCATAGGCGCGTTTTGTTTGCGATGAATGAGCTCAAGAACGATTGGAATAAACCCTATAAAAAATCCGCTCGTATCGTGGGTGATGTGATTGGTAAATACCACCCTCATGGTGATACGGCTGTGTACGATACCATTGTTCGAATGGCCCAACCATTCTCGTTGCGGTACATGCTGGTTGACGGACAAGGAAACTTCGGTTCTGTGGATGGCGATGCGCCTGCTGCGATGCGATATACCGAAATCCGTATGTCTAAAATTGCTCATTCTTTATTGGCTGACCTCGAAAAAGAAACAGTCGATTTTGTTCCCAATTATGATGGCTCTGAACACATGCCATCTGTCTTACCCACCCAAGTACCTAATCTTTTAGTGAATGGCTCATCGGGTATCGCGGTCGGTATGGCAACGAATATTCCTCCTCACAATCTCAGCGAAGTCATCGATGGATGTATTACCATTATTGATAACCCTGAATGTGATCTCAGTGATCTCATGCAAGTAATCCCTGGGCCTGATTTTCCAACCTCAGGTATCATCAATGGCCGAGCGGGTATTGTAGAAGCCTATAAAACCGGTCGTGGACGGGTATTGATCCGCGGTAAAACAAATTTTGAAGATGTAGGTGAGAAACAAGCGATTATCGTCACTGAATTACCTTACCAAGTGAATAAAGCACGATTGATTGAGAAAATTGCAGAATTAGTGAAAGAAAAACGTCTTGAAGGCATTACGGCATTGCGTGATGAATCCGATAAAGAAGGTATGCGGATTTATATTGAACTACGACGTGGTGAAAATGCTGAAGTGGTACTGAATAATCTTTATTCTCAGACGCAGCTACAAGTCGTTTTTGGTATTAATATGGTCGCTCTGGACCAGGGTCGTCCGCGTTGTATGGGGCTGAAGCATCTGCTGGAAGCTTTTATTCGTCATCGACGTGAAGTCGTGACTCGCCGAACCATTTTTGATTTACGAAAAGCACGTGAACGTGCCCATGTATTAGAAGGTTTGGGGATTGCGCTGGCGAATATTGATGAAGTCATTGCAATGATTAAATCATCAAAAACACCTCAAGAAGCCAAAGAGCGTTTAGTGGCTTCTGTGTGGCGGCCTGGGGCTGTTTTAGACATGCTCGAGCGTGCAGGCAGTGATGCCTCTAGACCCGAAGATTTACCAGAAGAATATGGGCTTAAACCCGAAGGTTATCATTTATCACCCGACCAAGCCCAAGCCATTTTAGATTTAAGACTCCATCGTTTAACGGGGCTTGAGAAAGATAAAATTCTTAGTGAATACAAGCAGTTATTGGATCTCATCAAAGATTTACTTGAGATATTGTCAGATGCCGATCGATTGATGCAAGTCATTCGAAATGAATTATTAGAAATTAAAACTCAATTTGGCGATGAACGGCGAACAGAAATTATTGATAATGAAGAAGAATTATCAATGGAAGATCTGATTCCTAATGATACTTTAGTTGTCACAATTTCGAGTGAGGGCTATGCCAAGACTCAGCCACTGGAAACGTATCAAGCTCAACATCGCGGTGGTAAGGGCAAATCCTCAACGTCTATGAAAGAAGAAGATTATATCGAGCATTTATTGGTTGCTAATGCGCATGACACGCTCTTGTGCTTCTCGAATAAAGGAAAATTATTCTGGTTGAAAGCTTATCGGATTCCTCAAGCAAGCCGTGCGGCTAAAGGTCGTCCAGTGGTTAATTTGTTGCCTTTAAGTGAAGGTGAGTGCATCAGTGCCATATTGCCAATAAGCGAATTCGATGAAGGGCATTACGTCTTTATGGCTACAGCGAATGGTACAGTGAAAAAAGTGTCTTTGTCACAATTTTCACGCCCACGTAATAGCGGCTTAATTGCGCTGGATATTCGCGAAGGCGATGATCTAGTGGATGTCATTATTACCGATGGTAAACAAGACATTATGTTGGTTGCTAACACCGGTAAAGTGATTCGATTTGAAGAAACCTTGGTTCGACCTATGGGGCGTACTGCCGCGGGTGTGCGAGGTATTCGTCTCAAATCTGGGCAACGTGTAATTTCATTATTGGCTGCTAAAGACAATGAAGCCATTCTTTTGGCGACCGCTAATGGTTACGGTAAACGAACCGAAATGAGTGAATTCCGCCGAATCGGACGCGGTGGACAAGGCGTGATCGGAATTATTGTCAATGAACGCAACGGTGAGGTAGTGGGTGCTGAAGCCGTGACTGATCAACATGAAATTCTGTTGATTACTGATCAAGGTACGATAGTGCGCACACGCGTCGAAGAAATTTCTCTGGTGGGTCGAAATACCCAAGGTGTTAGACTCATCAGTCTGAGTGAAGAGGAAAAGCTGGTAGCCATGCGCCGCGTTGAGGAAGTGAATGATGAGGCGAACCTTAGTGATGAGGGATCGAATCCTGAACAATAAATGTATCTAGGCGCTGGGATTTGCAGATTTGTCCAATGAGCACTGGACAAATTTGTCCAGCGGGGAATATTGACAGTATAACTACAAGACTTATTTACGGTATTTGTTTGAACTGGTTTAAACTGTGAAACTAAGCTATTACGTAAGGACAGGTCATGCGAGGATATAATTTCAGTGCTGGGCCAGCCATGCTTCCCCTCGAGGTTTTAGATCAAATAAAAGAAGAGCTTTATGATTGGCATGCTCAGGGAGCTTCGGTTATGGAAATTAGCCATCGTGGAGAAGCATTTCAACAATTGGCTGCTGAATCTGAACAAGATTTTAGAGAATTGCTTTCTATTCCTGATAATTATCATGTGCTATTTGTACAAGGTGGTGGGCGAGGGCAGTTTTCAATGGTGCCTTTGAATTTATTACGGGGTAAAACGACGGCAGATTATGTGAATACTGGCGTGTGGTCTGGGATGGCAGCAAAAGAAGCCTCAAAATATTGTCATGTAAATCAAGTTACTAGCGCTGAAAATTCAAGCTTTACTTCAATTTCAAAACAAATAGATTGGAAACTAAGTTCAGAGGCTGCCTACGTTCATATTGTTGATAACGAGACTGTCAATGGAGTGGAATTTCCGTTTATTCCTGAAACAGGGCAGGTGCCTCTAGTATCCGATATGTCATCGAATATTCTTTCAAAACCTATTGAGATTAGTCGATACGGTCTCCTTTATGCCGGAGTGCAAAAAAATATTGGGCCTGCTGGGCTGGCCGTGGTGGTTGTGCGTAAAGATCTTGTTGGTCAGGCATTACCTTCTACCCCTTGCCTCTATGATTATCAAAATCATGTAGACCAAAAATCACTCTATAATACTCCCCCTACATTTTCCTGGTATGTATGCAGTCTTGTTTTTAAATGGCTTAAAAAGCAGGGCGGTCTAGCCAAGATGGGTGAAATCAATGCTCGGAAAGCCGCAAAAATATATGATTACATCGACCAAAGCGATTTTTATTATAACAACGTCGACAAGCCCTATCGATCTCGAATGAATGTCATTTTTCGAATCAGAGATGAATCTTTATATCCTGAGTTTCTAACTCAAGCCACTTCAGCAGGCTTACTCTTCCTTAAAGGCCATAAACTCGTTGGTGGACTCCGAGCCAGCATCTACAATGCAATGCCTGAAGCGGGTGTGGATGCGTTGTTGAACTTTATGGAAGATTTTCGACGATAAACATGGAGTTTCAATGGAAGAGGAGGTTCCTCAAATTTTTAAGTTCTCACGTAATTAGGGCGTACAATTACTCAAAAGAAGAACGGCGAATTTAGTTCGCCGTTCTAAATGGGAAAAATAATTGCCATATTTAATTATTGGGTAAACAAAAAGTAATTACACTATTTCCACTATTAGGAAAGACACTGGTTAAAGTGCTATTTGCAAAACCGAATTCAGGTAATGACTTTGAAGGCATACCGCTCAAGCTGGTGGTGTGTGCTCCCATACCCCAGTAGACACAGTCGTTGACGACTGCAGGTCCGGCTTCATTACCGCCGATGTTTACCGTTTTCATGATCGAGGGATTGCTAGGATCAGGATAAGTTGCTGTATTTTGATAGATAAACAACTTTTCACCAGTCTTAGCGTCCAGCCCCACCAAAGTTCCGAGCTTATCATAGTAGCCTGCAAACACGACACCATTGGCGACGGTTACTGAGCTAAATACATTGGCTGGTAGTAGTCTACCAGCGATGGAGTCGATTGCTGGTCGTTCCCAGTTGATACGACCCGTTGCGGCATCTAAGGAATGAACCATGCCGGCGGTTGTTTGGACAATTCCCCCTGAGTCTAACCAAACATTAACATTATCAGGCGCCACATCGGATGGCATGTTAGTAACTTGATATACCTCACGAGGTCCACTGCCAGGCCCTGTCATCAACGGTGTGGTTGGGTAGCCAGGTAAGCCTGCCATAGAGGGTGATACGAATGGTAATCTAAAGCTAGCAGGGCCTGGGATCTCAAGTAAGTTACTCGGTGCCCCCGGTTTTTCGTTGAGCCCATAGAATAGTGGGTAAGGCAAAACACTATTACCAAGTCCGTTACGAGTCATAAAAGTTTCGGATGACTCAAAGGAGTCATTGCGATCTCTGCCCGCGTTCATTCGGTTAGCAGTACCCGTAAATATGGATTTACCATCACTGGCCATCCCAAATTGTATACCACCGTATACTGAGCCTGGGTCGATGTCCCTGACCCAAATTAGCTTGCCATTATTTGGATCGAGCGCGAATACCCGCCCATCTTTATTGCCAGCGACGACGAGATCGCGATCATCACCATTAATGCGTACATTCTTCAAAAGTAATGGATTATGACCAAAACCATAGTCAGGACCAATTGGATCTTGAAAACAGTTAAGGGTATTGATGAGAGGAACAGGATCAAACCCTGTAGGAGCAATGTCAGACAAACCTACAAATATTGGTGGTGTGCAACTATGAATCCAAGCATCGTATGATCTAGGCTGAAATGACCATTTGACCTTCCCGTTATTGATGTCAAGAGCGAGAACTGCGCTCTGATAGTTCTTGAGCTTTTCATTTAAGTTCGCACAGGTGAGGCCAGCATTAATAAATCGAGGCGATAGATCAGGATTGGCCACAGAACCAACCGGTCCGTAAAGATCGGTTCGCAGCCCTAACTGATTACGTCGATATTTTTCACATAACTCGGCAGCTTCAGGAGCGGTTACGTTTTGAGATGTGCCAACGTAGATAAGGCCACGGTCCTTATCGATGGTTGGACTGTGTCCATACGCAGAGATTCCAAAAAAGCCACGGTCTGGAGTACCATCAGTGCGTGTGGTTAAGATCTGATGTAAGGTGGGGGAAAGTTTGTTATCCACATCTAACCCTGGTGCAAGATAGGTTTTCCAAAGCACATTACCGCTTTTCGCATCTAATGCAAGAACTGAGCCTCGGAAAGAGCAGCATTTATAGGGTGGTGGTCCGAACACAAACGAACCATCGGTGAGTTTTGTCACATCGGGGTATGCCCTCGCGGCATCTTCTTCCCAAGAGCTTACTCCAACGAAGATCTTGTTGCCGAATCCACTTAAAGACCCCGTTATTTTCGCCATAAAATGGTTGTCTACTTTTTGACTCCATACCAAGTTCCCCGTATATTTATTCACAGCTATCACTATAGCGCCGTCACCGCTTTGACAAACGAAAGGTTTAGGGTTCGTAGGTACCGGCCTGCTAGCGCAGAGAGGATCAGCGATATAGAAATTATTCCCAAGTATGAGCAAATCCCCCATCACTAATGGCGTATTCCGAGATTGGCTGATAACTTTTCCGGGTAACGATAAATCAGTAAAAAGATTTTTTTTCCATATGCTTGCCCCGGTATTGCGATTATTCTTATAGAGGTTACCCGCAAAATCAGTGAAATAGATATAGTTACCCTCCACTGCAGGTGTGACGCCGACAGCGCCAAAGTTGCGAGTATTGGGCGCCACATCGGGTTGGGTATAAAATTTCCAACTCACAGTAAGATTACCTACATTTCTCGGTGAAATAGATGTATCTTTGGCGGAATGAGTATTTTCTAGGTCGCCACCCGATAGTAGCCAATTATTGCTAGAATTACTGGCAATTACGGGTGAAGTGAGTCCGAGGAAAAAAACAAGCACAAGCTTTTGAAAACTTTCCTGCAACCAAGCTGTTAGGGGCGGGATATCTGCTTTCACGCGAGATGCCTT
>JAKORL010000169.1 GCA_029777855.1 Pseudomonadota bacterium | reverse complement strand
TCTTTTGAATTGTGGCTTTTTCGATTTTGGAAGAAGTCGTGGACTGAATATCTTCAACCCATTTCATGAAAGAAACAAAATCAACCTGCGCAAATGAAACCTGAACTTTATTGGTTTCGAGTTGTTTAATGTCACCTGCTGCGGTTTCCAGTCGATTGCGTTTCACAGATTGTTCTATTGCAGAAAGCAATGAAACGCTAGCGTTTGTTGTTTTTTTCGTTTGCTCACGCATACGAATTAATTGTGTTTTCGCATTATTCATCCAGGAAACAAGCTCACGGGTCTGAGCGTTGCTTTCGATGAGCTTATCATTTTTATCACGCAAGGGACTCAAAATAAGAAAATAATACAATAATAAACCACTGATGATGCCTCCAACAATCAGCGCTATCCGATCACGTTCCGATAATTTCTCCATTTGACACCCTTACTTAATCATTTAAAACTACTTTTCTTTCATAACCAAAGTTGACTGAACGACACTTCCTGATTTTGCCTGATGCGTTTGCTCTGCGACCAACCCTCTTGCACGTAAATTTGTTGCTACTTTATCGAGCAACTGAAAATCAGTGGCCTCTAACTTTACTTCCATTTGTGAATTATTGTACGTGGCGCCTTGTATTGTCAGTCCCGGTGTATTAATAAGCACTGGTGAAGCAACAGCCACCAAGCGCAAAAACCCGCCTTGTTGTTTTGCTTTTTTTACTGCGATCAGTGCTGCTTCCACTCGCTGCTTGGCATTCATTGTCGCTGATTCACCAGGATAAATCTCATGATAGAGCATTGCTAACTCTTTATTTAATTGATGTGCTTGAAAATTCAATATCGCGTACTTAACAAATCCAAATAAGCTGAATAAAATAAGCAAAATGGCAGCCATTGAAACGAAAATTTTCTGAAGTCGCTCATTACTGTGAGATGAGTAATTTGACTGATAATCACCTTGCAACAAATTAAGCGGGGCCTTTATATTAATATTTTTACTCAAGAAAACAATCCATGATTCGTTCTGGGCTTTTGCTACAACGGGGAGTTTTAAATGATCAGTCAATTCTTTTTCTAGATTTCCACCAGAACTCGTGTATAAAACGATAGTTTCAATAGCGTTATTTTCTTGTTGATATTGTATCAACAAATCTACAAGATTATTTTTTTCAATCGCGAATCCTGCATTTTCATCAGTTCTCACCCAGGCGAACTCTCCTACTTCGGCAATAGCCCATGTATTGGCAGTCCAAGGCAATGCCAGTACTTCAGGAATCATAAGGGTGATTTTAGATTTTAATGATTGGGGAATTAATTCTAACCATGCATCCATACGTTCTTTATTCACCACAGCTATTGGTGTATAGCCAGCATTATCGTGACGCGATATAGCAAAATGACAATTTTTTACGTCTTCGGTAACCTCATCTTCAACAGCATAGGGAATCGCCTTACGTAATTTAACACTCGATAACCGAGGTAATTTAGCTTTTGTGAGATAGACGTCTGAAGAAGGAACAAAAATAATAACATCGCCTTTGAAGTTACCCCACGATTTTTCAGATAAAGATTTTGCTGTTGATGTTGTGGCAGATGCTTCCTCACCTTCGACAAACCATCGAAGATCTCCATTCGTTCCAAGAATTTGTATTACTAAACTAGCCATCCTAAATCCTTTTAAGCTTATCTATCTAATTTACCAGGTCCCTATGGTAGGGGTCAAATCTAAGATTGATACATCCTCAGGCCGTGCTAATGCCTAGCACAGCCTGAGGATGTATCAATCTTAGATTTGCCCCCTTTCCTTTCCCCACATGAATGGTATTGCATTACCAGATTTTATTCGCTAAAATGGTAATGCAATACTAGGAGATGGCCATGCTAGATGACATTTTTGGATTGAGTCGCAAATTCATTGAATTGCGTTTTCAAGAGTATGAAAGATACTTCTTTAGGAGCAATAGCCTAGACCATAAGTTTGCTATTATTTTGGGTGATCGCGGGATAGGCAAGACAACCACCCTAGTGCAGTATCTTATGAAACATGCACAAAATGATATTCACAGCCCCAAAATTCTTTATGTTCAATCCGATCACATTTTATTGGGATCATTAACTCTGTACGAAATAGCAGAAGAATTTGACAAATTAGGGGGTGAATTCATTGCCTTCGATGAGATTCATAAATACAGCAATTGGTCTCAGGAACTGAAGAGCATTACAGATTCTTTCCCTCAACTCAAAATAATTGCCTCTGGCAGTTCTGCATTGGAGATTAGAAAAGGATCTCATGATTTAAGTCGACGAGCGATTGTATATCAGATGGTTGGAATGTCACTACGTGAATTTATTGAAATGAAATATGCGCTAACGCTACCAAATTATACACTCGATCAAATTATATCTAACCATGAAACCCACGCTCATGAAGTTACAAAGAGACTCTCTTCAAAAAACTTAAAGATATTACCCATTTTTCAAGAATATTTGCAGTGGGGATATTATCCTTATTTCCGCGAATACCCATCAATTGATGCTTTCAGAATTACGCTAGAACAAAATATCCACACAACAATTGAGATGGATCTAACGTCAGTTCACCCTGAATTAACAGGCAATAGTGTTAAAAAACTCATTCAGTTGATTTCTTATATTGCAGGCGAAGTGCCATTTATTCCTAGTTGGGCAAAGATTAAAAGCATCATCGATGTTGCTGACAATCGCACTTTGAAAGCCTACTTTAAATATTTAGAAGACGCCTCTTTGATACGACCCATATCAAGAGGAAACGATAAACTGAGCGGCGTCGAAAAAATTGAAAAAGTCTTTTTAGGTAACACCAACCAACTGTATGCATTTACCTGGACAATTCCTCAGATTGGCACCATCAGAGAAACTTTCATTCTTAGTATGCTACAACCTCACCATTTGATTAGCATACCTAAGAATGGTGATTTCAAAATCAATAATAAAATTATTATCGAAGTGGGTGGTAAAAATAAATCATTTGATCAAGTAAAAAGTCAAAGCAATGCTTTCTTAACACTGGATAACTTAGAAATTGGGATTAAGAACAAAATCCCCCTGTGGTTATTCGGATTTTTATATTAACGAGGTCAATAACTCGCTAACCGGGGCTGGAATCGAGCAAAGTTAAGGATGGATAGGTTGCTATTTGTACTACTTTTGCCTCATTACAATCAAGAAACCACTTAGCTTCCACAAGACCCGCAAATATTTTTACTTATGTCGAAAGTTCAGAATAGGCTTATTTTTAAGCCTATTTATCATGTTGAAAATACATTTACTAATACTTGGCATTCCGACTTGCATTTTCGCAAAAGTATACTATCATTTAATTGACGGGGTAGTAAAAGCCCTGTTAGAAAAGGATAGCGAAGGTGTACAAGGAGGCGATAAGTATTAATTGAGTACCGGTAGTCGATGAGCTGAAGAGCTCTTGGGTAGCCGGACTCAATAAGCTCAAAAGAAGGAAAATTATCATGAAAACCTTAATACAAATACAATTCACGAATAGAACATCTGGTCGCCTGCAATATAAGCAGCATAATATGTCCAACCCATCTAAACCCTCGCTGAGAACCCGGCTAGGCAGTTCTTCAGGTCATAGAACATCAGGAATAATGGCTATATTGTTAACCTTAGTGGCCAGTATTTCATACGCGAATACCAGTGTCGTGACAAATTCCCCTTGTTTTAGTCAGGGACCTATCGTTTATGTATGGGCAGATCAAACCCTACTCGCTTCACAACAAACAGGCAGCAAAAATAAACCGTTTGGAACGCTTGCTCAGGCAGACGCTGCAAATGCACGAACGATCGTCATCATGTATGCTAATGCACCGCTCGATCAAGGTATCTCTTTGAATGATGGAGAAGCTTTGATAGGGCTGCCTAACGCCTATGGCGATTACCCTGTCATCCAAAACACATCATCAACTAGCCATGGCGGCAATGCCGTCGTAGTGCAAGGCGGAAGCGTCTGTATTGATAGGATTCATTTTGATAATACTTGGGCATCTGGCATTAACTACGATAATGCTAAAAACCTAACGGTTCTTAACAGTTTGGTGACACGGTACAATCAAGGTGAAGTGCTTGTAGACATGCCACCTCCCTACGTATCGCAAGAGCTAAGAAAAATATACGTGGGTGGCATACATGCTGAAACTCTAAAGTCGGGAACGACGAAAATAACAGACGTTGAAATTAGAGATAATCATATTGGCGCCGGAATACTTGAAATACCCTTTAATGGTGCAAATCGTATATTTACAGTGGCTAATTCTGATTTTACTCGGATAATACAGTCCCCAAGGACTGCGGATAACTCAACAATGCCTTTTGCAAATGCAATATTGACAATGCCCGTAGGTGAACTAACAAGACAAGATGTTTATATTGCGGATTCAACATTTCATGATTTTCTAGAGCCACTGATTTCGGCTGATCCTGTATGGGTCAATAATAACATTCCTATTCTCCATTTCCCCCAAGACGGGTCTGAATCAAACATCGTAGTGGAAAATTGCCATTTTAAAAATATATCTGCAAATGGAACGGATTTGAGTATTGATATCGCGCTGGCATCTACTGATCTGACCCCTGTGGGAACACTTCCAAGCCCAGGGAAAACCAAATTAACTTCTATAGTTAGGAATAATGTATTTGAAGAAAACGGCCTATTTCTTGAAAAGCCGTATCTTGTCGGTGCAGTTGGAATGATTTTAGAAGCAGGAGGTGCGATTCATGAAGCAAAGGCCTATAATAACGCTTTTAACAATATGATTTCTGCATTTAACCTTTACTCAGAAGGCACGGCAGAAGATAGCTACATCATCTCGAAGAATGTGGCATCTAACATGAGACGCTCATTTGTCACTATTTTTCCAGCAGAGTTTTATGATTTTACAGGCGCACCCAGTATGCAGACCATGGTTAATATTACCGATAATAATGTTACTGGTCTTGTTAGAGGTGGGATTATTTTATCAACCAAATTTCACGATTTGGATCACGATCCTTCGCTCAATGGAATCCCATACCAGTCTTTAACTGTCAATCTAGAACGGAACTGTTTTACAGGTCGTCCTGGTCTAGCGCCAATACTGAGTTCGCGTTATCTGCTAACCGAACCATCATCAGGAGATCAGCCCGGTAATGTTACCATCACTGCGAGAAATAATAATTTTCTGCAATTTAGCCTTGATGTGCTGGATGTCCTTGTAAATGATACCCCACTCAATAATGGTGGCGTTCAATATGATCTACAGAAAAATTATTGGGGTGGAAATACCAATACTCTGGATCTGAATCCTGTAGGCGGAGATGGCATTGTGGATATTAATATCAGCAATCCTCTATCAGCACCAATTTCTTGCTACGGACAGTAACCAAACTGTAACGTGTTGCATAGAGCTGGGTAATGCCTTCAACCTCTTGTAATAACGCGGAGATCTATCTTGAATCGGTCAACCCTTGTGCTACAAGATCGGTCATAACATTTGTTCCTGACAGATCCTATTATATGCCCATCATACTGCAAGAAGTGCGTTCTTGCTTCGATCCACAGACCATATGGTTAAACGAGCTATCCCAGACATAGATCATGCTACTTGCCTCTACTAACACTCTTTAGTTGTCAGGAGTTGGAATACATGTTAGCATGGCTGCCTGTGTTTTGCTACTCGTGATACACCCCCAAGAACAAGAAATTGAGGCTCAATGAAGTCGAATTAATTTACTTAATTTGTTTTATGAAAGTTAATATTCAGGTCAACAGAAGGAATGTATTGCAATGCAAATAAATGAAGAAACCAGCATACCAGAGTCTCTACGAATACCCAAAGAAAAATTAAAAGTAGGCGAATTCCGAGGCGAAGGAAGTTTTGCGAAAGTATACAGTGGCACGTGGTCGCCGACGGCTAATTATAATATACCCGTTGCCATCAAGCAGCTGAAGGTCAGAAAATTACCTGCCGTGTTAAAGGAGGACTTTGAACGGGAGGTGAGTATTCAAGGTCAATTATCACATCCCAATGTTGTCACCTTGTATGGCGTGTATTTAAGCCCAGATGAACCTTATAGCATGGTATTTGAATACATGGAAAATGGGACATTACGGAATCATTTAGATCAATACAAACCGACTCAAATTGAATGGACATTTCGTTTCCAAGCTGCACACGATATAGCGGAAGGCTTAGCTTATTTACACAGTCAAAAGCCAGCGATTGTTCATGGTGATTTAAAAAGTTTAAATATTTTATTAAACAAGGATTATCAAGCCAAGTTGGGTGATTTTGGATTAGCCAAAATTCGCAGCGAAACTTCGAGTCAATACTATGCTGCAACAGAAGCCACAGGTGGGGTTAAAGGGAGTTTGCTCTGGATGGCGCCGGAGCTCTTTAAACCGAGATCGAAAAGGACTTGTGAAACTGATATGTACGCTTATGCTATGGTGTTATGGGAAATCACGACACATCGCTATCCTTTCTGCGACGACGCCTATGATCCGAGCCAAATCCGTGACTGGGTACAGACGGGTGAGCGGGAGGAATTTCCAGAGGATACACCCGAGCCCTATAAAGCAATTGCGATAAGCTCTTGGCAAGGCGATCCAAAGCTGAGGCCAAAGGCAAGTTCAGTGGCCAATCAAACCAAACAGATGTGTGCAGAATCAATACAACAGTCCGCAAAACAAGAGGGCCCAACCTCAGAAAAAACAGTGGGCAATCCAGGGCATTCGGAGGAGTCGAAATTAAAAGCAGATCAGAAAGCTGTCGAGCGTGAGAAGCCCGAAAAGGAAGTGACCATGGAAAAAGTACCCCAAGCATTAGCGAAGACTAAACATGAACTAGAGCAGCAAAAAATGGAATCACCCTTAGGGGCCGAAAAAGAGGAAGCGAACAAAGCACAAACACTGCAAACAGAAGCACCACTAGCTTCTGCTTCAAATAAAGAACCCGACCCTGTGTTATTAGTAAAAAGTCCCGAGGAACTCCAAAAATTAACCCCTATAGAACGCGTTAAATACCGCGCTCAGTTTACCAATCAAAGTCTGGACGATTTCAAAAGAAGCTTTTTTCTAGGAGAAGTGGTTGCAGGTAATTTAGAGTATGTCGATTCACATCTTCGTAAAGATAGAGAGCTTGTAAATTCATTAGAAAAAGTCAAAGACTGGTCAGCCAGAGAATTTGCTGGCATAACCGCTTTACAATATGCGATGTGGGCACTCGATATTGAAATGTCCGAGATCCTACTGAAACATATGAGCCAAGAAGAAGCACGAGATCAATTACTCGTAATAGTAAATGAAAACAATGAATTTACCGGATCACATGGAAAGCATTATACCCAAGTGGATTACAAAAAAGGCGTTGAAAATTTTCTATCTCTTGTAAACTCATCTTCATTGGAGAGTTATTATTCCGGCGGAGAAGCAACAATGGCAACCTGCTTTTGCCTGGAAGTAGGAGGGGCACAAAAAAATTTCCCTGCTTGGTTAATTATGATGTTCAGCGAAAAAGGAAGTGAAGCGGCTTGGGTAAGAAAAAATTTGAAACAACAATTTAAGCGCGATATTAGCGCTTTCTCAAAAGAAGTTCTGGAAAGTTGGTTCAAGTTGGGAAGAATGCACCATCTAGGAGAAAGACCACACATACCCGATTATTTTGAATATCCCACCTCAGGCTACGGCTGGTACCGAGGAGAGTCTCGAAGTCGTGATGCCAGTACAGGTAGGCAACGTGGATCAGATACTGTCTCAGAAAGCCATATCAGACATGATCTTAGTTTTTCATCAACTCTCATTTCCTCCCGCATACAAGACAGAGATAATCTCATCAAAAGAATTTGTTATCCATCTGTTGAACCTGCTAGTTCTTCCGAAGTTAAATCAAAAATGCTTCCAGATAAAGGCGAGAAGCAAGCACAAAAGGCATTGGTCGCTAAAAAACAAGCCGAAGAAGCACAGCGTTCGCGCAAAGAGAAGGAAATGAAATTAGCAGCACAAAAACCTTTGACGCCAGCTCAACACGTCAATCAGCGCGGCCAGGAAGTGAAACAACGAATTGAACAAGCCCATCTCAACAATTTTATGACGTATGTGTTTCGAGGAAATTTAGATAAAGTAAAGCTATATTTGGACCAGTACCTAGACTGGAACTTGGGCTCAGCTCAATGTGATATCACGGATCCATCTGGAAGAATCTTTCCACAAATCACGGGATTCCAGTATGCTTATTGGTCACTGGATCTGGAGATGTGTGAGTTATTTTTGAGGTATCTGCCACAGACAGAAGCCAAAAATCAACTGCTGGCAATAGAAAATGAGCGTCCTGATATCGTGAAATCACATGGCAAGCATTGTAGTTTTGGTGCTTACACTAACACGTTCAAGACGAAGTTTTACGATAATTTCAGGCGGTTCTATTCTAGTAGCTCTAAAAGTGCCGAGCTAAAGACAAAGGCTGACCTAGATGCACTCGAGAACTGCTGGTGTGTGGAAGTAGGGGGAACCCAGAGAGGCTTTCCCGCATGGATGATTATGTTAATGAGCGAAGAGGGAATTAAAACTGCATGGGTCATGCAAGATCCGAGCTTAAAATTCAACCGAGATGAGAAGCATTTGGATAGTTGGTTTACTCAAAAGGATAAAAATAAAATGCGCCTACTAGGGGCGAATCCGCCTGGTGGCTTTGCTTGGTGCCGCGGTAAGGAAACCTCCCGGCTGTGGTCTCCTCGGGCGGACAACTTGATACTTTCGATAAACCCATACGGCGGTTGCAAGGGGTCATGGGACGGTCGGAACCGTGCAATTTTTGATTATAATACCTTATTAATATTCACAAAGGCCCGTCTCGATGAAGTGAAAAACCTACGTCACCGAGTGTGTGAAGCACTCGAGCCTGAGCCAGCGAAAAAGGGGCAAATCTAGGATTGATACATTCTACTGCTTAGAATACAAGAAAAAACGACCATCTTTATTGACTTGAGCTGTTATTATAACCTGATAACAAGAGCACTGAAAGGTAGGGGTCAAATCTAAGATTGATACATCCTCAAACCGTGGTAGATATTAGCACGGTTTGAGGATGTATCAATCTTAGATTTGACCCCTACCACGTCCCTAGGGTAGACCACAGAACACTCACATTCGCATTAGGAGGAGCCCCCTCCTGTTGAAGTATACTATACACACGTAAAGTCTGATCATCCAGTTTTACCTCGGCTTGTAGAAAGTAGTAATCCCCATTACTTGAGGTTGTGGTTGCTTTACCACCACCACTGACAGGCAAAGTAATAATGTATGGAATTAATTTCTGATAGATCTCAGCATCTACTCCACTGATTAAACGCAACTCTGTAGGACTGACCATTGGCGTGTGAGCCACTTTGTAAGGCGGAACAAGACTGGAATAATACTGATCATTTTTTGTTACCGCTTGCCCTACCCAATCATTCACATTACTAATAAGACTTTTAATCTCAGATTCAGGAAGTTCGGGTACACGTTCGCCAAGAAATTTAATAAAGGCATCTTGTGCGGATGCATCCGATAAAGCGTTTAAATTTGTACGCTGATCAAGTCGTTCAAGATGTCCGTTCGCACTTCCACGATGATTCGCAATAACGATTTCTGGAAAATCACGCTCCCAAAGTTCAGTACTCTCTTTTGCGTTAGATTTTTCAGTCTCTTTTACTACACCTATGGCCCAATATAATACTGCTTGTGAATAACGATAGGCTTGTGTTGCTGTTTGAACTTGTTGAGTACGATGAATATCAATACGTTGCTGGACCATCAAACCAACAGAGATAATTGTGACAATGGCTACAATCAGTAACACTGCCACTATAGCGGATCCTGATTGATATTTATGAGCGGGTTGCATTAATTAACCCTCCTGGGAGTGCAAAATAACGTGTTAAATGCCCTTCTTTTCCTAGGTCAATATCAATGTATAATGCAATTGCGTCTTCGTCATCATTAATAAATTCTCCACGCTCGTTGACATATTCGATTTTAATGTCAGACACGCCTTCAAGCAGACGACGCTTTCCCATAGGCGTATTAGCTGTACGGTCAAGCACAGGCCAACCGTATCTGATTAACGTGTTTTTTTCTAATCCAAATCCTACTCGCTGTAAACTACTTCTTTTGAACATATCATTTGGATTTACCATGCCGCCTGATGTAATTTCTAATCGTACTAAATTTGTCATGTCAACAAGAACAGGTTTAATTAAATCTCCATTAGTATCACGAACAGGACGAGGCACAATTTGCATCAGATCCCCTGTTAAAACAACCATCGCCATTTGCAAATCACCTAATCTTTTTGCGCGCGCACTGATTTGTTCTTGAGCGCGCATCACCATATTCAGCGCTGTCATTACAATCACCATAATCACTGCAAAAATTGCCATCGCAATAATGATTTCTACTAATGTAAATCCAGAATTTTTGATTTTAGCGCGCACTTTTTGTTCCTACATATCCAGTTGAAACTAATACTGTATTATTACGAACATCTTGAATTGTCACCTCAATTTCCTGGACAGAGGCAATTTGCGTGGATTTTGTTCTAAGCTGCCACCGCCAATCCTTATTTAAGCAGTTTTGCACCCCATTATTTGCGGTTAATAATCCTATTTGAGCCCGAGCAATAATATCTTCAGCAACCCAAGCGGCAGCAATTTTTTCTTCTAGATGAATTTGATTCCGGACATTTTGATTAACAGCAAAAAGAATTGCAGAAAATGCTATACTAACAATGAGAAGTGCTATTAATACTTCAACTAACGTAAATCCTTTCTCCTGCCGAATCCATATTTTCATGATAACACCTGAAGGGATAATTCACCTACCTCACTACCCACTAAACGATAATGTGCTGCTTCATTCGTAAAACCAAAATCGATGGTAAATGGTGTAAAATCACCACTCGACTGAATAACAACTTGAGGTGATATCTGATCAATACCCATTGGGGCCGATGTCGTTATTTGTAAATAAATATCATTGGGAATCATTCTAGATTGCCAAAAACTATCTTTTTCAGCCAACGGTATCCACTTCGCTTGTTTTTCATTTGAAAAATAATACGCTTGATAACGATCAGGCAAAATAAATATTCCTATCACTGTAGATTGCAAAATGGCTTGTTGCTGACATACCTGAATGAAGGATTGCATTTGCTCAGCGAATACCGTGACTTTTCTTTCGAATCGAATAGTGCCTGTTCGTAACAAAATGACGGTTGTAATAATGGCAATAATCGTAATGACAACAATTATTTCTACCAGAGTAAAACCACGCTGTCGAAATTGTTGCTGCAAATTATTCGCTCCAATTACCTATATCAGCGTTAACTCCATCCCCACCCGGTTTACCATCAGCACCATAAGAGAAAATATCGATTTCCAAGTGCTCGCCTGGATTAAGATATTGATAGTGTCTACCCCATGGATCATCACTGAGCCTCTGAACATAACCGCCATTACGCCAAGCCGAAGGTACGGGTTCTGATGTAGGTTTTTTTACTAACGCCTCTAAGCCCTGCTCTGTCGTTGGGTAAGCTCCATTATCAAGTCGATATAAATCTAACGCCGTTTGCAATGTTCGAATATCACTTTTTACCTTAGCAATTTTTGCTTCATCGGGACGTCCGATAATTTTTGGCACAATAAATGCAGCTAAAATTCCCAAGATCACCACAACAACCATTACTTCAATCAAGGTAAAACCTTTTGATTTGCTTTTTTGAATAATCATCTAAACCCTCCTTATAAAAGTGAACATCAACCTACAAATTGATTAATCTCAAAAATTGGCAACATAATCGCCAATACTATAAATAAAACAATCATTCCCATCACTAAAATCATACCTGGCTCAAATAATGCTAAAGCGATATCAATTTTTTGCGCAACTACCCGTTCTTGATAATCTGCACTTTTTTCCAGCATTGATTCTAAACGCCCTGTCATTTCACCAGCACCGACTAACCTGACTGTCAATAATGAAAAAAATCCCGTATCCTGTAGAGCTTTATTAATCTGCTCTCCTTCTCGCACTTTATTTATCGCAACATCAATCGCACTTCGCATAGGCAGTAATTTGACGACACTGTTAGCAGCTTGCATAGCTTCTAAAACAGGAACTGATGCAGCAAATAAAATACCAAAAGTTCTGGCGAAACGCGCCGTATTAATTTCTCTCATCGTATGTCCGAATACTGGTATTTTTAGTAGGAAGGTTTGAAAACTCGACTTAAAAGCCTCCTGGCGTAATAGACGTTTCATAATGATAATAAAAAGAATAATTACCAGCCCAATTATCCAGCCGAAAGAATTTACAAAGGAGCTTATGGCCAGCAATACAAGAGTTACTGTCGGAAGTGTTTGATTCGTAGTAATAAAAACATTAACAATTTTAGGGACCACATAAGCTAAAAGAAAAGTGACTACAGAAATCGACACTAGTGTTAATATCGCTGGGTAAACTAAAGCATTTTGAACTTTTGCCTGAACTGCTTGCTGACGTTCTAAATAATCGGCAAGTCGCTGTAATACATTTCCCAATTGCCCGGAACGCTCACCCGCCGCAACACTTGAACGATATAGCCCTGAAAATGTTCTGGGATATTCTCCCAAAGCTGTCGCTAATGAATGACCTTCTACAATTTTTGCATGCACACCCAACAGTATACTTTTCATATAATTTTTTTCACTTTGCTCTGAGAGATTAAGCAAGGCTTCTTCTATCGGCAGCCCCGCATTAATCAATGTAGCAAACTGAAATGTTAACATAGCTAATGCTGGAGCAGGAATCTTATGCTTGAATATTAAATTAAAATGGCTTTTTTTAGCTTTTTTTTCTTGAGAGAGCTCTACTTCAAGGGGAATTTTGCCTAAATCGCGCAGACGTTGTCTAATTTGAGCAGCAGAATCGCCCTCGAGTACTCCTTTAGTTGTTCGCCCGTCTTTGTCGGTTGCAATATATTTGAATACAGCCAATGACACTACTCCCTGTGTGCATTAATTCATTAACCACTAGTCACTCTGATCACTTCGTTTAATGTCGTTTCGCCCGCTAAGACACGATCACACCCATCTTGCCTAATGCTAGGTGAACGTGTACGTACGTATTTAATCATCTGTTGTTCACTACAATCCTCATGAATTTCGGTTCGTACTTTTTCATCAACTTCGATAATTTCATAAATTCCAGCGCGACCAGAAAAGCCTGTTTGGTTGCAAAATTCACAACCAACAGCTTCATATATCGTTGGCGGATCATTAAAATCAGCCTGCAATATTTCGCATTCCTTGTGTGTTGCAGTATACGCGCGTCGACACTGTTTACATAATATTCTCACTAAACGTTGGGCAACAATTCCTATCAAAGAGGATGAAAGTAAAAATGATTCTACGCCCATATCCCGTAATCGTGTTACTGCACCAATCGCTGTGTTGGTATGTAGCGTAGATAGCACTAAATGTCCGGTCAAACTTGCTTGCACGGCAATTGATGCGGTTTCTAAATCGCGAATCTCCCCAACCATTACAATATCCGGATCTTGTCGCAATATAGCTCTTAAACCTTTTGCAAAAGACATTTCAATTTTTGTATTGACCTGCATTTGCCCTATTCCGAGCAAATCATATTCTATAGGATCTTCGACTGTTAAAATATTTCGATCTGGGTTGTTGAGTTCCGTTAGCACAGCATAAAGTGTTGTGGTTTTTCCGGAGCCTGTTGGACCGGTTACTAAAATAATACCATGTGGAATACTGATCAAATTTCGCATAATTTGTAGCATATTTGGCGACATGCCTAATTCTGTTAATTGCAAAGTATCAGATTTTTTATCAAGCAATCGCAACACCATGCGCTCACCATGACTTGCAGGAATAGTAGAAACACGGACATCTACAGGCCTTCCCGCCAATCGCAATGTAATGCGACCATCTTGAGGCAATCGCTTCTCAGCAATATCCAATTTTGCCATTACTTTTAAACGAGAGACGACAACTGCTGCAATCGCAGTTGGTAATTCCAACATTTCGCGTAATATTCCATCTACACGCACTCTCACAATCAATTTATCTTCAAATGGCTCAATATGAATATCAGAAGCGAGCAATTTAATCGATTCTGTTAGTATCGCGTTAATTAATCGAATGATTGGCGCATCATCCTCACTCTCTAATAAGTCAGCTGTTTTCGGTAAAGTTTTTAATAACTGTTGTAATCCTAATTCTTCCCCCAACCCTTCAGCCATTTGACTTGCCATTCCAGATTTTGTTTCGTACGATTTTGCAAGCATTGAATTAAATTCTTTATCACTCACTCGTTCTAGAATAAATGGACGTCGCAAAAATCGACGTAATTCAATTAATGCGCTTGGCTTAATTTTAGAACGATAGACTACTCTTGGATTTTCTTTGTCAGACGTGATAACAAGAACTCCGTGTCGCTTAGCGAAGCGATAATTAATTAGTGGTGCTGAGTCATTCTGTGTTGCCATAATCTGTTCCTGGACCATTATATATTGCCTCTGAATCGCCCTTTAGGCCCCAAAGGAATATTTGGCATGCCCCCAGCTGGAACCTGACCATTTGGAGCACCAAACTGTTGTTGATATTTTTCTCGAATTTCTTTTATACGTTCTTGCCAATCTTGCGGTGTTTGAATTGGGGCTGGTTGTTGCGAATCAACATCGGCAGCCGATGTAGAAACAGGTTGCTCGGTTTCTTGCTGCGGCAACGCTGGTTCAGGTATTGAGCTCGGCTCATACTTTGAGCTCATAGGTTTTTGTAAGCTTGCAGCCCCCCCTCTTTTATCCCATTTTAAATAAAGAGACTCAATTTGACCATTACGTTTTAATTCAACTTTATTCTCATAAACGCGATATAATTTTCCGCCATCAGCTAGTTCTTCATCAACGTGAACTATTTTTGGCTCAGCATTCATACTCGCAATAATAGCTTTTGATTTTTTAGGATCAGAATCGAGCATAACACCGAATAATTGTAAGTTGGAGTTCACTCTTGATACTGATGCTTGATGAGAGGGTCCAAATAATGGCGTTTGAGATATTTGTGTTAGCGATGCAACTTCTGGTTGAGCTTGCTGCACAATAGACTCGTGAGATTGCAATCGAGAAAAATCAATTGAGCCAAAAGTGTCGTACAAAAGATAGCCTAAACTGATAACAATCATAATCCCTAGTACAACAATTCCCACCAGCCAAATCTGACCCTCAGATTGCCTAAAATAAGCCTTAACCTGCGCTGATAAATCCATAAAATTCATAAAAATTCTCTATATGATCAACATCCTATGCTAGTGTTAATTATAGCATAACATGATGATTACGGGGGCTTATCAGGAAGCAAACGGATCTGGTAGTGGCTTCCCTTTACTTTGCGAATTCCTCTGCATCATTTTTGGACGTGGCAAATAAAGATCATCTTTTGATTTTGGAGCAGTAGTTCTAATCGGCATTTGATGATCTTGCTCAGCTATTATTCTTCTAGGGCGAGTAACCGCTTCATTGTTCGATTTCATCAAATATTGCTGTTGTACTGGACGTGCAACTGTTTCAGCATTACCCGGTTTCACTAAATGCTGCTCTCTTTGCTGAGGAGCAACAGGTGATACAATTGGATCTGAAGGAATATAATCTGTACGCAATTGTTGTTGGCGTAAATATTCGTATTTACCCCCAGTGACTCGATCAACTGTTCGATCATCCATCAATACAACGGGCCTCATAAATATCATCAAATTAGTTTTATTCATTGTGCGTTGATCGCTTCTGAATAGTGCACCAAAAATCGGAATATCACCTAATACCGGCACTTTTTGGCGTACATTATTGACTTGATTTTGTAATAAACCACCGAGCACCAAGGTTTGCCCATTTTTTGCCATCACTGTTGTAGTGATAAACCGCTCAGATGTATTGGGATTTCCAGCAACACCTGTATCAGGTAATATGCTGGAAAGTTCTTGCTGAATCAGTAATTTCACTTCACCATTAGGTGTTATTTGAGGTTTAAGAACCAAAATTAATCCTACATCTTGACGATCAAATGTTGTTAATGGATTACCACCTGTTGGATTATTATTTATCTGAGACGTTGCAAAAGATACTTTTGTTCCAACTTTGATAGTAGCTTCTTGATTATCGAGTGTAATTAAATTAGGCGTTGCCATCACATTAGAGCGAGTATCCGAATGCAATGCACGAACAACAGCTTGTAAATTATTATTGCTCAAAAATCCAAGTGTTAAACCATTACCTAAAGTGCCAATCGCTGCAGCACCAGGAAAACTAGCTGTTGCGCCTTTCAGTGTAGTCGGTGTCGCAGGCGCACCAAAACGCGTATTGGCAAGTAGTGTTCCCGCTGTACTCCATTCTACACCTAAATCTTTTTCAATATTTAAATCTACTTCAGCAATAACCACTTCTATGAGCACTTGAGGCAATCGAATATCCAATTTAGAGACAACTTTTCGACATTTAGAAATCAGTTCCGAAGGACCTGTAACGATTACAGAATTAGTAGATTCTTCCCATTGTAAATTAGGACCCAAACTTCCACTTCGTGGAGCAACGAAGGTTTTACCACTCTGTATACTTTCACCTAGAGATGAACCACCGCCGCTAGTACTTGTCCCACCCGAATTAGAGTAATTTGACATAGGATTCGCTATATTAAATAAGCCTGTCGTTGATCGTGGTGGAGGCGTATAATTTTGTGCCCCACCCTGCTGTGGCGCAGTTCCACCCGCTTGTGGCTTTTCTTGTTTAGGCAAATTTGCAAAATAATTATCAATGACACCTTGCAATACCGCCGCAACCGTTTCAGCTGGAATATAACGTAAATAAAATACTTCCATATTGTCCCGATTGCTAGAATAATCATTATCTAGTTTTGCAGCAGCCGCACGAACAGCTAAACGCTGATCACTTGTACCACCATACATCAAAATACTATTAGTGTGATCATCAGCTGCTAATTGCAATCCTATACGAGCATTGGATGCGTTTGATGCTGTTACAAAAAGTTTTGATAAATTAACTACCAAATCACTCGCTGAAGCTTTTTTGAGATGAATAACATCTAATTTATCGTTTGATGGTTTATCAAGACTCGCGACTAACTCTTGGATTTTTTCAATATTATCTGCATGATCTGAAATAATTAAAGAATTACTTGGACGATACGCATCAATAAAACTATATTTTGGCATTAGAGGCTGTAGCGTTCGTATTAAATCATTCACTGGATAATTCTGTACACGAATAGCAGTAACGACCATTTCACTGCCATGCTTATGCATATTCTCTAATGCTAATGGACCACTCAATCTATCAGGCGTTTTATCAGAAACAATCTTGATGACTTTTCCTTCTGGAATCGCCACATAACCATACGTACGCAGAACAGCAAGAAAAGCTTGATAAAGTTCATCGGGCGACAAAGATTGTTTTGCGATAAAGGTTACTTTGGCATCGACATCGGGTGCTACAACAAAATCTTTTCTGGTGACTAATGAAACTTCATTAATTAATGTTCGAATATCAACATCTTTCAAATTCCATAGTTCTTTTCCGTTTTTATTTTCGTGCTGAAAATTTCCAGTGGCCGATTTATTAGTACCCGAAGATTTTTGGGCTGATTGTTGAGCGTGATTCAAAAGGTCTTGCTGATTTACCGAAACACTTTGATCAGGATTAGCATAATCGTCAGGAATCTCATTATCCGCGCCCACATCTTGATTTTGTGTGTCATTTTGAGATTGAACAGATGGCGTTGGCATTGTTGCGTTAATTTGTGCCGGATTAGCAGGGCTAGCTGGACCTTGGATCTGAGGTGGCATCGCTCGCCCAAGTCCAGAAGGAACCCCTAAAGTCGAACCAGACCAAATTCCCAAAAGGGCCGCGAATGATAATGAAGCGGTCTGACGAAATCTCTTTTTAGATGACATTATTTAGATTTCCTCACTTTATTTTTTGATTTGCTTGTTACTCGCTTCGATGAAGATTGTTGATTATCTCCGTAAAATTTATACGTCTTAGGAAGAGCTTTGCTTACAGGAGTCTGAACATCAACATATTGTGTATATTCAGGATTAGTCAATCGTTTATAGGCAATAACCGCCGGGGGATAATGACATTCAGCTGCATGTCTAAACCAGGCTCTAGCCAAATCTTCATCACGAACTGTACCAAGTCCATAATAATAGAGATAACCCAATGCATATTGAGCACGCGGATTTCCGCTATGCGCTGGCATCCACAGTTTTTCGAATGCGCGCGCGTAATAACCTTGCCTGAAATCTTTTTCGGCACTGATTGTTCTATAGGGAGTTGAGCAAGAAGCAAGCAACAGACTGCCTGCAATCATTGTAGAAAGAATCGCTATCTTGCGCAGAAATAACATTCACACTCCTTGTGATGAGATTGGCCGTACACTGTACCCTATAAGGCTTGGGAAGTAAAGGGAAGGGTCGAGGAGGGGGGCAGATCTCAAATTGACGATTTAGGAAGGTGTCAAGGAAGGTGTCAGATCTAAGATTTATACTAGCTTATTGAGAGAGGTGATTTCAGACTCAAAAGGAAAGCTGTATAAATCTTAGATCTGACACCTTCCCTTCCCATCAACCCTCAGCCAAATCGCCTTTTTCTTCTAGCCACGTTTTTCGATCGGAGGCTCGCTTTTTAGCCAACAACATATCCATCAATTCAGTGGTTTCCACTGAATCTTCCACACTCAACTGAACCAATCGACGCGTGTCTACCGCCATAGTGGTCTCACGTAATTGTTGGGGGTTCATTTCACCCAACCCTTTAAAGCGTTGAATCTCTACTTTGCCTTTTTTATTTTCTGCGGAAATTCGATCCAAGACACCTTGTTTTTCTTGTTCATCCAATGCATAAAAAACTTCTTTGCCTACATCGATTCGATATAAAGGTGGCATTGCCACATAAACATGCCCTGCCTTTACTAACGCAAAAAAATGTTTAAGAAAAAGAGCACATAATAAAGTAGCGATATGTAAACCATCTGAATCGGCATCAGCCAAAATACAAATTTTGTGATAACGCAAACCTTCAAGATTATCGGTACCCGGATCAATTCCCATGGCAACCGCAATATCATGCACTTCTTGTGAAGATAAAACTTGATCCGACCCTAATTCCCACGTATTGAGAATTTTACCACGCAGTGGCATAACAGCTTGAGTATCACGATCACGCGCTTGTTTTGCAGATCCGCCGGCTGAATCACCCTCAACTAGAAATAATTCAGAGCGCTCAGGTTCTTGACTCACACAATCAGCTAATTTTCCTGGTAAAGCCGGCCCTGCTGTCACACGTTTGCGCACAACAATTTTACTATTTCGAGTACGACGTTGTGCATTGGTAATAAATAATTGTGCCAGCGCCTCACCTAATGCAACGTGCTGATTCAACCATAAACTAAATGAATCTTTGACAACACCAGCGACAAAAGTTGCACTTTGACGCGAGGATAAACGTTCTTTAGTTTGCCCAGCAAATTGAGGATCTTGCATTTTTACAGATAAAACAAAAGCAATATTTTCCCAAATATCTTCAGGGACAATTTTTACACCACGTGGGAGTAGTTTATGCAACTCACAAAAGTCGCGCATCGCATCCAATAATCCGGTGCGAAACCCATTAACGTGCGTTCCACCTTGCGTTGTAGGAATTAAATTCACATAACTTTCACCGACAATTGGACCACCATCCGGTAACCATGTGACTACCCAATCCACTGTTTCAGCTTCACTCGCAAAACTGGCTTTGAATAATTCGTCGGGAATTCGAATAGCTTCTTCTAAACAGGAATTGAGATAATCACTCAATCCTTCTTGGTAACACCATTCTGTTGAGCGATCACCCAAGTGATCAGTGAAAATAACGCGCAGCCCCGAACACAATACCGCTTTCGCGCGCATATTATGCATCAATTGAGTAACTTGAAATTTAACGGTATCAAAATATTTTGCATCAGGCCAAAAACGAACACTCGTCCCTGTCTCTCGTTTTCCACAAGTGTCGATGACTCGTAATTTAGAAGCCGGCTCACCATCACTAAAATCCATTTGGTAAACCTGACCATTATTTTTCACTTGAACTTGCAGGCGTGTAGACAAGGCATTCACAACTGAAATTCCGACACCGTGCAAACCACCTGAAAATTTATAGCTTTTTGCAGAAAATTTTGCACCTGCATGTAAGCGCGTTAAAATAAGTTCCACACCGGATATTTTGTGCTGAGGATGAATGTCAACCGGCATTCCTCGACCATCATCAATCACTTCCAGAGAGCCATCCGTATGCAACACCACCTCGACGCGAGAGGCGTGACCAGCAATGGCTTCATCCACACTATTATCTAAAGCTTCTTGTGCAAGATGATTAGGATTTTGCGTATTAGTGTACATCCCGGGGCGTTTACGCACTGGGTCAAGGCCTGTTAAAACCTCAATGGCTTCGGAATTATATTGTGTAGTCATGGTCGATGAAGTTACTGTATTCATTAGAATAAAGCAACTGAGAACACGTATTCATAGTGAGTAATTTGCGATCATCTCTACCGGCCATAGAGCTTCCCTCTCTCAACTCCCCCTACAAGTGATCAAGTGTGCAAATTTACCTGATCCTTCTTGAACCACATCGTTAATATCCATCTGATATATAAAGATTATTTATTCAAAATCCAGACAAAACAGGATCATTGTCAAATGAATCTGCATGAGCAATACTACCTTCAGTGTACCCCAATCCTAAAGAATTATGATGAACACCACTATTGCTATCATCAGACCAGAGCAAAGCCTTTTAGATAAAGCGCTGCCTTTAGCACAGCGTTTAAATATCCCGCTTATTGATAGCGCAGAAAAAGCTAACTATACCGCCGTTCTTAATTTCGTTTCAGGTGCTCTATCGCTACAGCTCATAGGCCCAAAAGTACCAGGCCCGATCAGTGTAGATTTCATCAGTGGAAAATATGCACATCGCCGCAAATACGGTGGTGGAAAAAGTCAATTGATTGCTAAAGCCGTAGGATTGAGATCATTAAAATGCCCCTCCGTTTTAGATCTCACTGCAGGACTAGGCCAAGATGCCTTTGTGCTAGCTTGTTTAGGTTGTTCTGTCACAATGATTGAACGATCACCTATTATTGCTGCTCTCGTTCAAGACGCCATGAGTCGTGCGAAACATGATCATTTTTTTTCTGATTTAAAATTACAATTAATTGTTGCAGATAGCCTGGCTTATTTAAAATTGCTTTCAGAAAAAGAATATCCCGATGTCATTTATATTGATCCAATGTTTCCACACCGAACAAAATCCGCATTAGTTAAAAAAGAAATGCGAATACTGCGAGAAATTGTTGGCGAAGATACAGACGCCGAACAATTGCTCAATACGGCATGCACTATTGCAAAAAAACGCGTCGTTGTTAAACGACCTCGCATCGCCCCTCATTTAAATCAACGTGTTCCTGATTTAATAATCCGCGGCGAAAGCAGTCGATACGATATTTACATTCAAAAATAATGTTTGACATTAATTCCATATTTGTTTATAGTGAAAAAATGACTGCAACATTACGAACACAATCTTTTATAGGCGCGGCAATCGGCACCATGATCGAATATTACGATTATGCGTTGTTCGCCATATTCCTCCCCTTAATCGCAATGCAATTTTTTCCCGGAAAAGACGCGTATGAAGCTCTGAGTAATGGATATTATATTCTCATGATTTCCATGATAGGGCGCCCTTTTGGAGGTGCTATTTTTGGGCACATAGGCGATATGATCGGACGGCCTCGTGCTTTATTGCTTTCCATGTACGGAATCGCCGTGACTACTTTTATTATTGGTATCACACCTACCTATCAAAGCATCGGTATTTGGTCTATTGTCATTATTGTCGTCAGTAAATTTTTTCAAATTGCGTGTTTTGGCGGTGAATATAATGGTGCGGGAATTTATGTCGTTGAACATTCCAATCCTAAGCGCGAAGCTTTATCGGGAAGCGCACTTGCAGCAATAATGACTTCGGGGTCCATTTTAGCATCACTGTTTGGTGTATTGCTCACTATGGATTTTATGCCAAGTTGGAGCTGGCGTATTGCTTTTATTACAGGTGGTTTTATAGGCGTTTTTGGTGTGCTTTATCGAAAAAAATTGCACGAATCTCCACAATTTAAACCCGCCGACAAAAAAGAACATTCTTTCAAGAATTTAATACGGCGGTTTCCACGGCAAATTATTGCCGGCGCCTTTATCGGAGGATTTATTACAATTCCTTTCACTACAGTCCTCACATTTGTCAATCCTGTTTTAATGACCAAAGGATTTATGACTGCGCATCAATTAATGTGGTTGCAAACTCTGATGATTGCAATAGGTGTCATCGTCATTTTAATTACCGGAAAAATAGCTGACTACGCTTCACCAAGAAAAGTTATGCTTTTCGGAGCGGCATCTCTGGTATTATTTTCCTACCCACTTCTTTTATTAATTGATCAACATTCTTTTTTCTGGCTAATATTTAGCTCGATTATTTTT
This sequence comes from Pseudomonadota bacterium, assembly GCA_029777855.1. Classification (GTDB taxonomy): domain Bacteria; phylum Pseudomonadota; class Gammaproteobacteria; order JAIEPX01; family JAIEPX01; genus JAIEPX01. Next base: position 38,454 of record JAKORL010000169.1, on the reverse strand, counting down.
GTGATTATTAATGATATCATTCTCGGCCCTTCCAATGCCTTTTTGAAAAATATTTTTCCACCCGAATTTCGCTATCGCGGCAGCTCGCTCGGATTTACACTCGGCATGACAATTCTTGGCGGCCTCACAACCCCCGTCGAAAATGCGCTTTATCACGCCACAGGCTCCTTCGCCGCCGCTTCTCTCTGGTTAATTTTTATTGGCATAGGCTCTTTTTGGTCTATCAGCAAAGCAAGCGCTGATCAATCTTGGAAAATCAAAGCGTTCGAAAGTCAGAGCAACTTCACCTCTTAACAATCGATGTCAAAATTTCACTTTGTAACCGGTAATTTGCAACTCTGTACCAAGCTTCGTTGCTGGATCTTTGATCTTAACAACTTTAGGGTCCGTACCAATTGAAGCAATGTGAAACAACCTGTAACGATCGCCTTTACGTCGAGCAAGAGCAAATTCTCGAGCCGTCCAATTAAACTCAAGTTTATCAGTGGTCGATGCTTTAACTTCTAAATATCGCTTCCCTTTAGGCTTCACGATAGTAATATCTCGATCTTCATCACGCTTCATATCTTTATTATGCCAAATGACTTTAATATCAACAGGTTCACCCTGATGATCTTGACCTATAACCTCAAACCCGTTGGCTTTCTTATTAATCTTGCAATTCGGATATTTCTTTTTGTATCGATATTTTTGTCGCCTATAAATAAGCTCTTCTCCGCAACGACCAATTTTATCTTTATCCGCTTTTGTTAGTGCAGGCTTAGACTGGCTATCTAAATTCTTTGAGTTTGCTTCACCTTCATGCGTCTTTTTGGAATCACTGCTTCTGGGAGAATGCGATGCGCCATGAGGCTCACTGCCTCCGTGCACAGGAGGTTGTTTCGCCTCCTTAGAATCATATAATTCAACCGAAACTTTGACTTTGCTCGAACTGGAATTTTTAACACTCAATTTTGCTTCTTGAATTTTGAACAGTTTTCCATAATCGAATTTATTGACATCTACCAACGGTAAACCTTCCAGATCAGGCGAAGATTGCTGTCGCGGCGCCCCTGGATTGTTTCCCGATTTTTTCATTGGGGTCGCAGTCGGTGTATCTCGATTGCTCTTCGTATTACTTGGCGGGGTATGTAATTCATAGGAATCCTCAGGTGAATCACTTCCTTGCTCAAATTCCTCATCTGAATTATCACCATCAGAAGCATCGGCAAACATCTTATCATCGGTACTGAATTTCCCTGGTTTCTCCTGCATGGAATCATCTTCACTCAGCTCAGCGGTTGGCTTGAATAATTCAGGAAAAATTTGTTTTACGTTAGGCTGTTCAGGCAAATGCCAATCTAGTAAATATTCATTGATCACTTGTTTTCGATTATATACCAGAATTAAACGTTCGAGTTTAAATACTGTATCTTCTGAGAGCCCCAAATAAGAACCCAGGGTCTTTAAAAATAGCGATAGCCTGGGCGGACTTTCTTTCCAATCACGTACATAATAAAAATTGGTGCCGTCGAGACATACTTGAACACTAACTGCCATCGTAGATTTATCGCCAAAATGATAGCTGAGTCGCTCGACTTTGAAAAACTCCAACTGCATAAATTTCGTCGATATTTTATCCCACAGCATTTGTGCATTGACAGAAAGTCGTCGATGCTCCAACCAAACAGCGATACCAAGATAAGACCAAAGGGAGCTGTCTACGACAGGCCCACATAGAAATGCTCTAGTCCTCTGATCAAGGACAGGTTGTTTTCCATCAAAATCAAGAATCCTAACTTGTTCTCCAACCACACTAACACCTAACAATTTGGCAATCTGCACCATCTCTGCCTGACTAAAACCCGAAAAGCATTTTAAAAACCTATCTGAATGCAATGGTGGTGTTTCTCCAGGAACTGCAAAACAAGCAATTTCATCACGGTGACAAAGAACATCATTTTGATTTGGAAATAACATATCCATCTTCAATAATCGTGCTTTCTCACCAGCCTTCATCGTTTGTTCAAATTGCAGTAATTGACGCCAAACAATAGAAAAGCACATTAACTCAGTACCCTCATTAAATTTCTGCAATAAACGACAACACTGATCCAAAGATAACTGTCTTTTTATTTTGAAAAAAACTAGCTGCTCTTGCGTTAATTCGAGATCAGCATCGATTACAACCAAAGCTGGATCATAACTAATTAATGGCTCAAATAGAGGATCAAATAACTCGGTTGTTTTATATAATTTTTTATTATGCCCCAGAAAACACGCATTTTTCTGAAAAACAAATTGCAAATAACTTTTTCCTAAAACCTTAGGCGCTCCGCTACCATTATCACGATAACAAGATTGAAAGCCTGAAGTTATAGTACGCCATTGCTCCAACATGCGTCGAACTAATATTTTCGAAAATGCCGGGTTGGTTACTTGACTCATTAACGGCGCATAAATGATGTGGAGTATTCTATGAGTCTCTTGAATTTTTTTTGCCGTCATATCTTTTCTTTTCAGATACGTAAGATAATCACCGAAAAAAGCAAGCCGTTCCCGCCCATGTTCTATTGTTATTTCGTCTGAAACAAATGTAATATCACAATTAACCCCTATTTTAATGAAAAATTTATGCCAAGACTCAAGTTCAAAGTCACGTTTTTCCGGATCCAGGCTAGTGAAATAACTTTTTGAAACGAATACAGCTTTATTTTGGAGGTGAGCCTGCAAAGGAAGTACAGGACGTAAATTATCAGGCATATAAGCGTCAAATGACCTCAGTAATGATCCATTTTCTGCAAGCACTGGCATCTTCGATAAAGTATCCCAGTCTGTAGCTGTTAGTTTTTGATCTCTTGCCACATGCATAACAAAACGTGTCAGAGCAACAACATTGTTAACCGTGACACCTTTTTTATTGATTAGGTCAAACACATAACCTCTTACAAATTGCAATGGATCTGATTGATTTATCCCCAGATCTTTCAACCATCGCTTCACTTCTCTCTCTTTAGAAAAAGCTTCATAAATCTCGAGATGTAAAAATTTTAATTCCTTATAACCTGGAAATTCCGTCATATCGCCTTGGGCAGGAAAATACAATTTAGACGGTTCTACCACCATTCCATCATGCGCCAATAAAAACTTTGCTGTTTTTAAGGATGCGGCGCTGAGCTTTTTTTCATTATCCTTTATGAATCTAATCAGACGCACTTGAAACACAGTAGTTTTGTTTGCTTGCGCATGCAATTCTATCTGTTTGAGCAAAGCAGAAAAAGAGATCGCTTCTACATTAAGCTTATTGAATAGAGCAAGATTCTCTAGCTCAAAACTAACGAGCCTTTTGGATCGAGATGAAGGGGCTAAATCAGTAAAAATTTTATAGAAACCTGTGTCATCAATAATCGCTTGAGAAAGTAGTAACAATTCTTGAGGTGAGCAATCTGGAATAAATGCTACTCGCCGTGATGCTGCTGCGAATTCAGCTTTAAAACTTTCACTCATCCCAGCTGGAACAGCACTTAGATGATCGTGACTAAGAATATTTAATATCTGAGGGCGATAGGTTTCCGTACGTGCCAACTCAGCCAACCATTCAAACTGTTTTTGAGCAAACATTCCTAATAAAAATTGATTCCATTGATTATCTGCTAAATGGGCTCGCGCTGGATCGAGCAAAAAATCGCCATTAATGACAAAAGGTAGTCCACAATTCACTTGGGTTGGCAAATAACAATACACATATAAATTACTACCACGTATCAAACGCCCATTTTCAACTAACGCCGCAAATGAAATAGTAACATTCTCTGCTTTTTTTAGTCGATCTGGACATGCATGTGAACTCATATCAGTCAACATCTGACGAATGGGCTGTGGAATAGCAATAGCAAATGACTTAATCAGCCAACTCCGATATGCCTGACCATCAAGATAGATATCACAGCGCCCATTCATACGCCGTTTTGCTTCGATTATTGATGTATTTTTTTCAGAAATTGAAATCGTAAGCTTTTGCACTCGCCTTAAAAAAAGAAGTATTCTGGTATTGCTTTGTATAAATTCTAATGCTGACTCAATATTACTTTTCGGGGCTATTTTTACCAAAAAATTCACCCTGCTGGGATCGACCATACTTGCCCGAACTGGCTCTGGCAATTCACTGACTTCTGTCCAAATTGGGATAATTTGCCAAGGATACGCTTGACCTTTCTCGCACTGCTTCCACTTCTTGTATTCGCTATCAAATCGAAATTGATATCCTTTTGAGAATATGACTACAGATTTCGCAATCGTAAATATTGCTTTAAAGCCAATGCCCTTATAACCAATTTTATTGGGATCAATCGTTTTTTCTTCTACTCGCTGATTTGCATACGAAGTAATTTTATCGACATCGCCCACTTCAAAATGAGCACCATTATGAGAAAAAAGCAAATATTTTGTTCCTGAGCATTGAATTACTCTAAAAGACACATCAAGCCCACCCCCTTTACCCGCATCGTCTGCATTCTGAAGTAACTCATAAATAAATTTATTACCGCCCGCAAATGACGTTGTGATATCGCGCTCTAACACATCAGCTAAGGAGGTATCGTTATCTCCGCATTTTGCTTTTCGAGCAAAAATATCTTCTATATGCTCTTGCATTGGTGATTTTTTCATCATATATCCTTAAACAGAAATATTTCCATATTCTCAGCGATAAACAGCGGTGTCAACTATTGCTTGCTTGATTTAGGCTCCACCCACCTTATATACTGTTCCAAGATAAAGTAATAGGTAAAATGCCATAAAACACTCCGCAAACACTTCTACAGAAAACTTAGAAGCAAAATAGTCCGAGATTTCGAAGGTCGGCGTATAAGCTTCATAAACTTTTAGGGTATCGTACTAAGCCAAATTACAAATGGCTTTAAATTGATCTGGCGTGACTGGCGTGATGGATAATCGATTTCCTTTGCGAAGAACGATCATTGAAGACAAATGTGGGTACTCCCGTAGCTCACTTAACGTCAACACACGATTGAATTTTTGAACTAATTTAACATCGACCATGACCCAACGAGGATTTTCAGGAGAACTTTTTGGATCAAAATGATCAGCGTCTGGATCAAATTGGGTATCATCGGGATATGCCGTCTTTACAATTTCCACGAGCCCAACAATTCCGGGCTCATCACAACTGGAATGATAAAAAAATCCTTGATCGCCAATTTTCATTTCATCGCGCATCATATTACGCGCCTGATAATTTCGAATGCCATCCCAACCAGTAATTTTCTTAGGGCGTTTTGCTAAATCATCGATGCTAAAACAACTCGGCTCGGATTTGAATAACCAGTATTTCATTGTTGTCCTATTGAGTTAGTTAAAAAATGTACTATCAATGTAATTATTATAAACTCTCTTATTGGATAAATCATCCGCAAATTCTGAACTACAGTGCTTAGAGATAAATAGTTTAAACAATGGAAGGTTAATATCTTATCCTTATAAAAACCCCCTTGAGAAGTGTTTTTCAAGGGGGTATCTGAAATTATGAAAGTACTATTACGGCGCCAATTGATACATTAGAACCCTGTTGAATGGCGAAGAAATTGTTGTCGAATTTGCTGATGCATGCCCACCATTTGCAATGTATAGGCGATCGCCAACAAGTTCAGGTCTTTGATAAGTCACTGTTTTAGCCGATGGAGAACTGTAAGAGGGGCTTAATGGCAATGATTTTAACAAAGTACCCGTATCTGCATCTAACAAAAGCACTTCTGCAAACACCGCAGTATTCTCACGACCTGTATCAAATGGTATATAGGATGAGGCACCTGGGACTACCAAAACACCATTAGCAACTGTTACAGGTGCTTGAGAGCGACCTGGTTGAGTAACTGCGGGAGACACTAACAAGCGCGTTGTGGTATTTATCACTTTACCCACAACACAGCGTTGCCAAGCTAGGCTACCATCATTCAAGTTAACAGCCACATACATCCCACCTGCCCATTGGCCATTTGGATCGCCATTTCCGCTACCAAAACCAGCATTCGGCCCACCCGTCAAATCACAGGAATGAGGCACAACATGCGCTGGATTTGCTGGATCGTTATATTCCGCAAGAGTAACTCCTGACGATGTACCCGTATTACCATAGAATCGTTTACCATCAGCAGCCTTGCCCCAGACGAAACCATCTCCGTTAATACCGCCTAATCCGAAGGCTGTTGACTCCCAAAGAAAACTGCCATTTGCAGCATCAAAAGCCACAACGGTAGCTCCTTTACCCATTGCAAGCACAATGTCTCGGACCTTGCCTTTGACCTTAACGTTTTCAACAAGAATAGGTTGAGTGGCATCACGATCCTTGTAGTTCTGTTGTAAAAAAGCGTTCGTATCTAGCCTCAAATAGGGAGGGCAGAATGGTATTTTATTTGTGCCAAAACACGATAAATTCCATACATCGTAGCCTTCAATCGGTTGAGCCCATTGAATATTACCCGTTACGAAGTTAAAGGCAACAATTGAGGACGTTAAAGGTAATTTTGGTGACCACACCAATGGAATTAAACGCTCAATAATACTGTCACCGAATGATGCATTGCTTACTGTACCATTTTGCAAAACTTTAAGGCACTGCGAGTCTATTATAGGTGAGTCGGGATTTGCCAATCTTGCTTGCTCGCAAGCATCAGCCGCATCAGGAGCATTATAGACTTCCCCGGTTCCTGCATAAATCATCGCATTTTTATAACTTACTGGAAAATTACCTCCTCCCCAGATACTAGCCCCCGTCCAAGCGTCAACAGTACCACGTTGAACGATGGTATCCAAAGAATCGAAGCGTTGCTTTGGCGAAGTGTAGGTTTTCCAGATTAATTGACCTGTAGATTCCAACACCGCCGCCAGACCCCCACGATAGTTACAGCAAGTTCCATTAAAACTATCTGGATTGATAGGAAAAATAATATTACCCGAAATCTCAGAGGCAAAACCGACAATGATCAGATTTTGCCCAAATATCCAAGGCACTGAAATTGGTCCAATAGATGAAATCATCGTCTGCTGATTATTATCAATGACCGTTCTCCAAACCACATCTCCCGTGCTGGGATTAATTTTGTACAAGGTCGCCCCCGTGCCTTGATAATTAAGGTCGGTAGGATTAGTAGCCCCCGTATTTCTATTGGCATACCCAGTGAGCGGAGGGGTTTGTTTAGCACCAAAAAATTTATAGTTTCCTACATACAATGCACCATTAATCAATGTTGGAAACATACGGGTAGAAAACCCATCTAATCCACCTACGGTATACTTAGGATCCAAAAAGAAATCCATTGTGCTCAGCAACACAGGAGCTGGGCTACCTGTCACAGGGTCTGTTCCACTGGTATGCAATGAGTCAAGAGTATACATGTGTCCATCAAATGTGGGCACATACACTACGCCATTCACATCAACACTGACGCCATTCGAAACACCGTTTTCAGCACGAGGATTGTTGATAGGATTGAGTGTTCCCGATGGGATAGATGGAACAGTAAAAATCCATTTTAGTTGAAAATTATCGACATTGTTTTTGTTGAGTTGACTTATTGAAGATGCGTTCGCTGAGTTAAATCGATTTAGGCCATGCAATGGCCAGGAAAACCCGTTAACTCCGCCATCATCGCAGATACCAGAATCTGATGTAATAACAGTCGAGGTACTTGAAACCGTTTGAGCATCTGCACTCGTAGAAATTAATGCCATAACCCCCACAGTCAACAAACCTAAACTCTTAGTAAAATTAGAAAAAAAAGTTCTTACCCATTGGTTAGGGCTTTGTTGTGGTCCTTGGACATGCACGACATCTAACTGCATATTAGACGCCTTTGATTTCTGATAGATGTACATAGTCACTTCGAAACCAAAACGCCGTTCTTCATATCGTGGTTTTAGCCAGTTCATAATACTTACCTCCTCAATTGATTAAGCGTTAATAACGAAGGATAGATGCCTATCATCTATAGCACCTAAATGCTCTAAAACGCCTCGTTCATGAGCTTTCCAGCCCCCTATACAACTTTATTACCGCTACCCGAATCCTTTCTCCCAAATGCCTATTCCCTAAGCCAAGAAAGCATTTACATCTCTTACTAATTAAGTATAGTACAAAATGGGAAATTTACCATTTTTCATCTGTATATGATAATTTTTATTAATATCATACTGAATCGATTCTGAGTTTCTTATTGAATTTTAGCTAGCTGATCGCAGCAACAAGCAAAAGAGTGTTTTTACAATATCCAAAAGATATACTCCAAGTCCTCATTTGGAACGGATTAACTTACTTATGCCAACTTTACAATCAATCAATCCCGCTGATTACTCTGTGATCGGGAAAGTTAATATTTCTACAGCTGAAGAAATTACTGAAAAAGTGCAGCGCGCGCATTCTGCAAAAAAAGCCTGGAAGATGCTAGGCGCTAAAAAACGGGCTGAAATGTTGAGGCCTCTTTATGACATCATTCATTCGAGATCAGAAGAAATTTCAAGGCTCACTTCCCTGGAAATGGGAAAACCCATATCACAAAGCATAGAAGACATGGAATTTACACTCGAGTATCTAAATGCTTTTATCGAAGACGGCCCTAGCTATTTGGAAAATGAAGTCACAGTGAATGAAAAATCAACTGAGAATTCAGCATTGCATCAAATTGTTTATGAGCCCATCGGTGTAACGGCATGCATCGTCCCATGGAATTATCCCATGAGTAATTTTATTTGGGGCGTTATTCCAAATTTAATTGCGGGGAATCCTGTTGTATTTAAACATTCAGAAGAATGCCCACTAACAGGCAAACTCATAGAAGAAATCATGGACAAATTACATTTACCCGAAGGCGTATTTTCTGAAATCTATGGTGATAGCAGCGTCGGCCAAAAACTTGCAGAACAAAATATCGATTTAATTTGGTTTACTGGAAGCTCCCAAACAGGTAAAAAACTATTTGAGTTGGCTTCAAAAAAAGGCATTAAAAGCATTTTAGAAATGGGGGGATCTGATCCCGCCATTATTTTTGATGATGCCATAAATTTAGACTTTGATCGAGTTATTGGTCGACTATTTTCAAAACGATTCGAAAATTGTGGGCAAATTTGCAGCGCAACAAAACGGTTAATTGTTCATGAATCACTTTTTCAAAAAGTCACTGATAAATTAATCCATCATTTAAGGGCAATTAACGTTGGAAATCCCTTAGATCCCAATACCCAACTGGGCCCTCTCGCTGCTGAGCGACAATTACATTTATTAGAGTCGCAAGTTCAGGATGCAGTAGCATTGGGTGCGAAAATTTTATATGGCGGAAAAAGACCCGAGCATCTACACGGAGCCTATTATTTACCCACCCTACTCTCAGATATCAAACCAACTATGCGAGTTTGGAAAGAAGAAACGTTCGGCCCCGTATTACCGATTGTCACTTTTTCTACAGAAGAAGAAGCCATTGTATTAGCGAATGATACGATCTTTGGACTCAGCAGTCTTGTTTTTACTGCTGATTCCACTCGTGCACGACGTGTCGCTGCTCAGATCGAAGCCGGCTGTGTGGATATTAATTTTGCTAGTCACTGGCGCACCTGCAACCCCTTTGGTGGTTACAAATCTTCCGGTGTTGGCCGCGAACATGGGAAATTCGGCTTTCAAGAACTCACTCAATTGAAAGTAATCGCTGAGTAATATAAGATTGGGTGGAGGTTTTATATGATCATGAAATATTTTTTAATACTACTTTTAGTGTTCCCTTTGAACAGCATAGCCTATAGCGCGAAAATTTATCATACAGTTGAAAAAAATAGGTTTTATACACTGAGACTTGCCATACCTAAAGCCATCATGTCTATTGAGCCACTAAAAGAGAATGTAGTCCAACTTTTCAACGCCGCAGCAGATGAAACGAAAAAAAATGCGGATGAAGCAAAAACCATGCGTGCTGGATATTTTCCACCACTATCCTTAGAAACAAAATGGCAAGTCACCTTTGAAAACAAATCCCTCCTTAGCATTTCTGGCATTACCTATGAATACCAAGGCGGTGCTCATCCTAATACTTATTTTCAAACAATTGTTTGGGATAAGATAAATAACCGAGATATTCCAATCACTGAATTATTTAAAAAAGACAAGGTTGATCTTGCACTCAAAGCCATCGCAGAATCAGCTCAAAGATCGTGGATAAAAATTTACACCCAACGAAGCGGTGAAAAACCAAGCCCAGATTTAATAGAACAGGCTAAGCAGGGAATCACATCTGACCCTAAAACGTTAAAAAATTATACGCTGACTCATGCTAAGGGACATACCACGATCAACGGAATTGAATTACTTTATGGCGCAGGTGAAATTTGGCCTCATGTCCTAGGGGAATTCCGAATTCCTGTACCTCTTTCCGTATTTAGCGAATACCTTAACTCTGAGATTACGACAACGGCACCAAAGTAATAGCATCAAGAAAAGACGCACAAATATTGATGCCATAGATTTTTTCGAGCTCGCGAACGCAGGTCGGGCTAGTGACGTTAATTTCAGTCAAATAGTCACCGATAACGTCGAGACCTACGAGAAGTAATTTTTTTTCGCGAAGTGTAGGGCCGACTTGCGAGCAAATCCATCGATCACGTTCGCTTAATTCAACGCCAACGCCTGTACCTCCAGCGGCTAAATTACCGCGTATTTCACCTTTTTTAGGAATTCTGGCTAATGCATAGGGGACAGGCTCTCCATTAATCATGATAATGCGTTTATCACCTTGAGAAATTTCAGGAATAAACTTTTGCGCCATAATATAGGCTGTTTCCATTTGAGTCAGCGTTTCTATCACGACATTAGCATTAACATCATCATGACTTAATCTAAATATCGATCCGCCACCCATACCATGCAGAGGTTTTAATACAACATCGCTATGCTCATCAATAAAGTCTTTTAATTGATTCGCATTACGGGTGACCAACGTTGGGGGCATACACTGAGGAAACCATGCTGTAAATAATTTTTCATTAGCATCCCGAAGACTTTGAGGCTTATTAAAAACTTTTACGCCTGATTTTTCTGCTAATTCGAGCAAATAGGTAGTATAAATATACTCCGTGTTAAATGGGGGATCTTTACGCATTAATATAATATCAAAAAAGGTTGCCTCTTGAACTTTTTCATCGGTAATATCAAACCAGTGCTCTGAATTATCATATAGTTTTACTTGATCAGAACGAGCACTTACCTTGCCATTCAATAAAAATAAATCTTTCTGTTCAAAAACAGAAATTTCCCAACCACGACGCTGGGCTTCTAGCATAATAGCGAATGTTGTATCTTTTGGGGGATTAATAGATGTAATGGGATCCATCAACACCCCTAATTTAAGGCTCATGATTTATTTCCTTCATTTCACGTGCAGCTGCTAAAGCAGCTAAACGTGCAATTACTCCGTAACTGTAAAAACGATTAGCAGGTTCATCATCGCCTCCACAAGGATTTATGCAAGGCTCTGCAAAAGCCAAAGGCTCGAAATTCATACCAGGGGCATTTAGATTTTCATCGATTCCTCGTCCAGCATGAACACGATAAAAGCCTCCGATTACATGATTACCAATCATATATACTACAGGTTCAGCAACAGCGTCATGCTCACCTACTGTTTCGTATGTATAAATGCCTTCTTGAATAATCACCCTAGACACAGATTGCCCACCTTTCACAGCAGCCATTTTTGTTCTTTGTTTTCGATTTAATTGAGTTAATTCTTCAGGATCTTTAATCATCATCACTGCCATTCCATAAGTACCTGAATCTGCTTTGACAACCAAAAATGGATCATCTTGAATATTAAATTCTTGATATTTAGCTTTAACTGCGTTGAAAAGCGTAGTTGCATTACGCACTAGACAATCTTCGCCTTCACGTGTCATAAAGTTAATTTCCCCACAATATCGAAATAGTGGAGATATTAACCAAGAATCCAAATTAAATTCACGAGAAAATTCACTGGTCACATTAGCAAAATGTTGAAAATGAGCTGATTTTAATCGCTTCGACCAACCTAGTTCGGCAGGTGGAATCACCCGCTGATTAAGATTTTCAAAAATCGGAGGAACACCGGTAGAAAGATCATTATTAAGAATGACACAGCATGGAAAATAATCTTCGACGCCAATTTTATTATCTCGACGAATGGCACGCTCTAAGACCACTTGCCGACCTGAGGGCAAATCGATTTTCGTTGATTTTTCTAACTCTCTAGAGAGAGAGCCTATGCGAACAGAAAATCCGGCCTTTGTAATGATTTCTTGTAATGTCGCCAAACTTTCTAAATAAAAAATATTACGTGTATGGCTTTCAGGAATAATTAAAAATTTAACCGCTTCTGGGCACAATCTTTCTGCTGCATTTTGAACCGCTTGAATCGCCAATGGGATAAATTCCGGATTCAGATTATTGAATCCTGCAGGAAATAAATTTGTATCCACTGGGGCTAATTTATAACCCGCATTTCGCAAATCCACAGAGCTATAAAACGGTGGTGGGGTTAATCGCCATTGCTGTCGCAGCCAGGTTTCGATACCGACTTGATGATTTAACAAATCTTTCTCTAATTTTTGCAACGGACCTGTTAACGAGGTTTTTAAATGAGGTACTTCGATCACTGACTCTCCCTAGTGTATTTAAGATTAGTTGTCCATGACTGAATAATAGCACACCTAGGGGGTCAAATCTAAGATTGATACATTCTCTATCTAGCACTTCACCATTATCTAATCTGTTATTTAAGAATGTATCAATCTTAGACTTGACCCCCTCCCTGTCACTGATATAGTTAGTATTATGCATTATTTAGGTAAATTATTGGGTTTCATAGCCGGCTGGATGTTAGGCGGGCCGATGGCTGCCATCTTTGGTCTCATTGTAGGACAATATTTTGACTTGCAAGCTTCTGGCTACTGGAATGCGCCACACCAAAAGTACCAACATACTGGCCAGCCTTTTAGCCAGGCACAAGCACAACGGGTATTTTTCGAGTCAACGTTTCTTGTCATGGGATATATAGCTAAAGCGAGTGGTAGAGTTGGCGAAGGTGAAATCCAAACGGCTCGCATTATTATGCGCAATATGAATCTAAGTCCCTCTTTAAAACGTGAAGCGATCTCTTTTTTCACACGAGGCAAAGAGCATCGATTTAACCTTGACGAAACCCTCGACAAACTCATCCAAGCTTGCCAAGGTCAACTGGACGTCTTAAGGATGTTTGTCGATATTCAATTTCAGGCCGCAGCCGTTGAAGGATTTATTAGTACTCAGAAACGAAATATCCTCGAACATGTGTGTCGAGAATTAGGATTAAATTCCATGGATTTTTTCATTTTCCATCAACGTCATCATCGTCATTATCAGGAATACACATATAAGCAAAAAACGGGGGCGGGTGCGGGAGCAGGACAACAACGACCTCGCTACACCAGCTCAGTCCTGGAAGACCCTTATAAAATATTAGGAATTACCTCAAAAGCAACAGATGCCGAAGTGAAAAAAGCTTATCGCAAAAAAATTAGCGCAAATCACCCAGATAAACTCGTCGCAAAAGGACTACCAGAAGAAATGATTAAGCTAGCCAATAAAAAAACTGCTGAAATTAAGAAAGCTTATGATACTATTGCCAAACAAAGAGGGATTAAATAATGTCTGATTTCAAAATTGCTGCTTCGATTCTTTCAGCGAATTTCGCCAAACTCGGCGAAGAAGTCGATAATGTGTTATCGGCTGGTGCAGATTGGATACATTTTGATGTAATGGACAACCATTACGTCCCTAATCTCACCATAGGCCCCATAGTCTGTGAATCTCTAAGAAATTATGGTGTAAAAGCACCGATCGATGTGCACTTAATGGTTAAACCCGTTGACCGCATTATTACTGATTTTGCAAAAGCAGGCGCAACTTCGATCACCATTCATCCTGAAGCGACTGAACATCTTGATCGATCCATTACATTAATTCATGAATCAGGATGCGCTGCAGGTATTGCATTTAATCCAGCCACCCCGTTGGATTATTTGGAATTTGTACTCGATAAAATAGATATGGTACTTATCATGTCTGTCAATCCTGGTTTTGGGGGACAATCATTTATAGACTCTTCGTTTGACAAGATTAAAAAAGCAAAAAAGATAATCCAAACGAGCGGAAGAGCGATACGATTAGAAGTAGACGGTGGCATTAAAGCGGATAATATTGGAAAAATTGCTGCTGCCGGAGCAGATACTTTTGTTGCAGGTTCTGCCATCTTTGGAAGCAAAGATTACGCAGAAACTATCGCGCACTTTTATTCTGCTTTAAAACGCAACCACCATTAAATGTAATATGCAATAGACGTCATTACCTTTGACATTCCAGTCATTGCAAATTTAATTGGGGATGGAAGTTCTTTACCACCTGCTGCCAATGCAGTTGTTGCATGCTTTGCTTCATCTTCCTTCATTTGGCGCACGATGGCTCTACTTTTACGATCATCAGAAGGAAGCTTTTCTAAATGAGAATCTAAATGTCGAACAACTTGATTCTCTGTTTCAGCAACAAAGCCCAGACTCCAACGATCACCAATCATGCCCGCAGAAACGCCCAACACAAAAGAGCCTGCAAACCACAGAGGATTTAAATAACTGGTGTGACTTCCTAACTCATTAATTCGCTCAGCGCACCAGGCCAAATGATCGACTTCTTCAGCAGCAGCTTCGCGCATCTTTTCGCGAACATCTTCGCTTCGCCCTGTCAACGCTTGACCCGCATATAAAGCCTGAGCACACACTTCACCCACATGGTTAATTCGCATTAAACCCGCACTGTGTTTTGAATCATCCGCTGTAAGTTCTGCGGTAGGTTCGTTGCAGGCAGGATTTGGACGCTGCGCAACCGGATTTGCAAATAATGTACGCAAACCAAGATCAACCTGTTTGATCACGGCATCCAATAAATTGGAAGATGATTGCGTTTTTTTCATAGCTTCTAGCCCCTTAAGGTATCAAGACAATTTTTTTACAAAGAAAAAAACTTCTCAACTTCATCTTTTTTCTGCATAGTATCATTATAACCTATTTCAATTAAATCTTGTGTATAAGCTGACTCGAACAATAAAAAGCTTAAAAAATCCCCACTTTGTTCTTTTTCACCAAAAGAGTTCATGAGATATCGTAACAAAAATGGCATCACGACTTCTTTTTGAGTAGCAATTCGCGCTAAATCAACAGAAGGATTCAAATTGAGGATCTTTAATTCACGCCAAATTGATTGACTACGCGTTTGAGAATCCATTAATCGATAATTTTGATTAATCGTACTCATATGTTCCAAATCACGATCAAGATTATCTAAAAATGCATTAAACATCATACCAAGAATTTTTGAAAAATTGACATCGTTTGTCGGCTTTAGACTTTTCAACACATCAATTTCTGGGGTTTTTCGTGTACCAATAATTAATATTGCTTCGGCCCCTAACTTTATTGATGCACGAAGTGGAGATGAGTGTCGCAATCCACCATCTCCAAAATGCATATCATCAATTTTCTCTGCGGGAAAGAAAATGGGAAATGCTGAAGAGGCCATAATATGTTGAGGAGTCATTACTGTTTCTTGTGAATAATGCCGAATTTTCCTCCACCCATTTGCAGGATCCTGAGAATGAACGAAAGAAATCGTCTGCGAAGTGTCGTAACATGTGGTCGCTACTTCAAAGGCAGATAGGATACCATTATCAATATTATTTTTAATTCTTTCAAAATCAATATGGCTTTGTAATAAGTCGCGTAATGGGTCTGTATCTAATAAATGTTGTCCGCCTGTCAAATTCAGATGAAAGGCCATACTCGCAAAATTTCGCAAGACTGATTTCGCTAAGGATAAATTCCCTGCGCGGAATATTTGCTCTGAGGTCAGGGAGCTCCACAATTTGATCATGTTATTGGTGCCCACTCTAAAGTCATCAGCATAAGTTGCCAGATGGGCACCATTTATAGCACCTGCACTCACTGTGCTTAATATGGATGCCGGGAATTGCCCCCCACCCAAAATGTCGCAAATGCATTTGAGAACACCCGCTTGATAAGCCCCACGAGCCCCCCCTCCTGCTAAAAAAATTGCTTTTTTCAATCCCTATCTCCCTTAGACACTCCAGCATCATTCTATCACTGGCTGCCTACTCAGCAAACTTTTTCTGTAGTTTTTGAGCACGAGCTGTAATTTCACCCAGCATCTCACGGTTAAGTATTTTAACTCACTCAATATAGGAGACAGACGACTAGCTTATGGTTATACTAACTTCAATTTGCTCAATCACTTTAGAGTTCAATGGACCAATGGCGAAACTAACAAACGGCTTTGAAAGTACTTTCGAACAAGTACCTTTACGTACATTTACAGAAAAAGCATATCTTGATTATTCTATGTATGTCATTCTGGATCGTGCCCTACCTCATATTAGTGATGGTTTAAAACCTGTTCAACGACGAATTGTCTATGCGATGTCTGAGCTTGGATTAAAAGCTACAGCAAAATACAAAAAATCGGCACGTACGGTCGGTGATGTACTCGGAAAGTTCCATCCTCATGGCGATAGCGCTTGCTATGAAGCCATGGTACTGATGGCACAAAATTTCTCTTATCGCTACCCATTAGTCGACGGTCAAGGCAATTGGGGATCACCCGATGACCCTAAATCTTTTGCCGCCATGCGTTACACAGAAGCACGTTTAGCCCCGTATGCTGAAGTACTTTTAAGTGAGCTTGGTCATGGCACCGTTGATTGGGTACCCAATTTTGATGGGACACTCGATGAACCTGCATTACTTCCTGCGCGTTTGCCTAATATTCTTTTGAATGGCGGAACAGGCATTGCTGTTGGTATGGCTACCGATATTCCTCCGCATAACCTTCGGGAAGTTGCTCAAGCTTGCGTAGCATTATTGGAAAATCCATCCACTTCATTGAAAGAAATCTGTGAAATCATTCAAGGCCCCGATTATCCTACAGGCGCAGAAATTATTACCCCTCGCTCAGAGATTTTAGCTCTATACAAAGAAGGAACAGGCTCAATAAAACAGCGCGCTGTTTATAAAATGGAAGATGGCGATATTGTAATTACTGCATTACCTCATCAAACATCACCTGCAAAAATTTTAGAACAAATTGCTGCTCAAATGCAGAGCAAAAAATTGCCCATGGTCGATGATTTACGCGACGAATCAGATCATAAAGATCCTGTTCGACTCGTTATTTCACCGCGATCGAATCGTGTTGATGTTGACGAATTAATGGCTCATCTTTTTGCAACCACTGATCTAGAGAAAAACTTTCGCGTCAATTTAAATATGATCGGTTTAGACGGCAGACCACAAGTAAAAGGCCTCATCACCATTTTAAATGAGTGGCTTGAATTCAGACAAGAAACGGTTCGGCGACGACTACAACACCGTCTTGATAAAGTACTTGCTCGCCTGCATATTCTTGATGGGTTACTGATTGCTTATTTAAATATTGACGAAATTATTGCCATTATACGTTATGAAGATAAACCCAAAACAGTTTTAATGAGTCGATTTAAATTAACCGACGAACAAGCCGAAGCCATTCTTGAATTAAAATTACGTCACTTAGCAAAATTAGAAGAAATTGCCATTCGCGGTGAACAAGATGAGCTCAGTAAAGAACGAGACGAGCTGGAAAAAACCTTGGGTTCTACCCGTCGACTCAAAACACTGATACGCAAAGAAATAGAAGCTGACGCCATTAAATACGGCGATGAAAGACGTTCCGCAATTGTACAACGTGCAGAAGCCCAAGCCATTCGTGAAGATCAAATGATTTCAGCAGAACCTATTACCATTATTTTATCTGCACAGGGTTGGATCAGAGCGGGCAAAGGCCATGAAATTGATGGCAAGCAATTAAATTATAAAGCGGGCGATCAATTTAAAGCTCAAGTGTACGGTCGATCAACAGTTCCCGTCATCTTTCTTGATTCGACTGGAAGAAGCTATAGCTTGCCTGGGCACAATTTACCTTCAGCCCGTGGACAAGGTGAACCACTGACTGGACGATTAAAACCAGAATCTGGCGCAACATTTGAAGCAATCCTCACAGGGGAAATGAATCAACTCTATCTTATTGCTTCGGATGCCGGTTATGGATTTGTTACCGAGCTCGAAAATCTCATTAGTAAAAATCGCGCAGGAAAAGCACTGCTTTCTTTACCTAAAGGCGCGAAGGTTCTTAGCCCACAACCGGTTAGCGATGTAGAGTCACAATATATAGCTGCTATCAGCAATGAAGGCAGGATGTTATTATTCCCAATTGCCGACTTACCTAAACTACCACGCGGCAAAGGCAATAAAATCATGAGCATTCCCTCTGCGCGTGTAGCCAATCGTGAAGAATATTTAGTTTCAATTGCGATTATAAATGAGGGCTCTAGCCTAACATTGCACTCTGGCAAAAGACATCTAACAATAAAATCAGCTGATTTAGCTTATTATCAAGGTGAACGAGGACGCCGAGGAAATATGTTACCTCGCGGTTTCCGTAAGATCGATTTTGCAGAATCAACAAACGAATAAGGAGCAACAATGTTAGATTTCAGTTATATAGATCAATCCTTATTGCCCGGCGAAACAGTTGTTTATAGAACGCATCCGCACTGGATTATTTTCACACCAACAATCATTTGGATTGTCGCGATGCTTTTTTCTTTGACTATACTTCCTGATTTTACCTTTGGACAAATACAGCTCGTAGGTTACCGACCTTTTTATTTAATCTTTGCATTTATTGCATTTGCCGGCGCAACAGTAAATGGTGTTTTCACTTACATCCAGTTTCGCACCTCGGAATACGGCATCACAAACAAACGTGTCATCGTAAAAGTGGGTTTTATTCAACGCGCAACCTTGGAAATATTATTACCAAGAATTGAAAGCATTCAGGTTGTACAATCCGTGCCTGGACGATTATTAGATTATGGAACCATTATTATTTCGGGTACTGGCGGCAGTCGAGATGCTTTTCGCAATATGCCATCACCTTTAAAGTTCCATCTCATTGCTCAGGAGCAAGCTGAATTACATAGCAGAAGAAGCAATGACGGGAACTAATAAATTATTTGGCGCCATTTTACTGATTGCAGGTACTTCAATTGGCGCAGGTATGCTAGCCCTCCCAGTGATTACTGCTCAATTTGGTTTTCTCGTCGCAATAATACTATTCATCCTCTGCTGGATTATCACAACATATGCCGCCCTACTGATGCTCGAAGCTAATTTATGGCTACCGCCTGGGGCTAATATTATTTCCATGACAAAAGAAACGCTTGGAAAGTACGGAGAAGTCGTTTCAAGTCTTGCCTATTTATTTTTACTATACTGTTTAATGGCAGCCTATTTATCGGGCATGAATTCACTCATCACAACGACCAGTGAAAAAATGCTGGGTATTGCCGCACCAACTTGGGGAACAACATTATTATTAATCGTAATATTTGGAATTGTTGTTACACTGGGCACAAAAATAATCGATTATTTAAATCGATTTTTAATCCTTGGTTTGGTGATCAGTTATTTTGGCCTTTTAGGAATTTCCGCGCCCAAGATTCAATTAGAACACTTATACCACACTGATTTTAATGGACTGTGGACAGCACTACCCGTATTAGTCACCGCATTTGGATATCAAATTATTATTCCAAGCCTACGACTCTATCTTCGTAGCGATGTCAAACTGCTTGTGAAAGCCGTTTTAATAGGAAGCTTCATTCCACTGCTTGTTTATATATTGTGGGAGATTGTGATTCTAGGAATTATCCCATTACAGGGCGATCTTAGCCTCACTTCAATTCTTCATACAAACAACCCAGAAATTGGCTGCACCCAAGCACTGGAAAAAATTCTGAACAACCACCTTATCGGAACTCTATCCAGTGGTTTAGTATTTTTTGTCATCTCAACATCGTTTGTTGGGGTATCACTCAGCCTATTTGATTTTATAGCAGATGGATTACGATTATCTCGCGGTGCATTTGATCGAGTGATCATCGCAATTATTGCTTTCACCCCCCCATATATTTTTACGCTAACGTCTTCTCATGCCTTTATTTCAGCTCTTGGATACGGTGGAATATTCGTCGCGATTCTGCTCATATTATTGCCGGTATCAATGGTTGCGCGCGGCCGTTATGTAAAAAAAGAAAAAGGTCCACTCACAACACCCGGCGGGAAAATTGGACTTGTGATTGCGATACTATTTTCTTTGCTAGTGATTATCTCACAGATTAAAGGGTAGTAGGGGGGCAAGTCTTGAATTGTGCCTCCCACCATCCGATAGCTTGCATTTTTATTAGAGACAATTACAATTATTTTATGATTCATACAATGGATATAGCCAATGAAAACCTTACGCTTTCTGTATCCAGATCAGCTGAGCAACCAGATCTCTAGCCTAAGAGACCTTGACCCCAAAAAAGACATCATATTACTCTGTGAAACCTTAGATTGGTTCACTACTGTCAAACACCATAAAAAGAAAATTGTTTTTATTTTGTCTTCAATGAGACATTTTTCAGAAACATTAAAACAAAAAAAATGGCCTGTCATTTATGTAAAACTCAACGAGGAAGATAACACAGGAACAATAATAGGTGAAATCAAGCGACATTTAACATCAAAGTTTGAAAAAATAATAACTACAGAACCAAGCGAGCATTACTCACTAATAGCTCTAAAAAACTTACAAAATCGCTTAGGAATCCCTATTGAAATTCGGGAAGACAATCGTTTTCTATCAACTCATCAAGAATTTCAAGAATGGAGCAAATCACGTAAAGAGCTTCGAATGGAATTTTTTTACAGAAAAATGCGACATAAATATAATGTTCTAGTTAAGAATGGTTTACCTGAAGGTGGTCAGTGGAACTACGATGCACAAAATCGCAAATTCCCCAAAAATACACTTACAATTCCAAAGCCTCATAGAGTAAAGCCTGACTCTATTACAGAGGAAGTAATTTCTATTGTCCAGAAATACTTTGATGATCATTTTGGTGAGATAGAGCCTTTTTATCACGGTGTCACTGACATCCATGCCAAACAAGCTCTTGTCCTCTTCATTCAAGAAAGACTTCAATATTTTGGCGATTATCAAGATGCCATGCTACTAAACGAACCGTGGATGTTTCATTCACATTTAAGCGGCTATATCAATATTGGCTTATTGGATCCACTAGAATGCATTCAAGCTGCAGAAAAAGCTTATTATTCCAATCTTGTCTCTTTAAATGCTGCCGAAGGATTTATCCGACAAATCTTAGGTTGGCGTGAATACATTCGCGGGATTTACTGGCTCAAAATGCCTTCTTATCAAAATAGTAATTATCTAAAGGCAAAAAAACCACTGCCTGATTTCTATTGGAGTGGTGATACGAAGCTTAATTGTTTAAAACAATGCGTCAACGAAACCAAGCGAAATGCCTACGCACATCATATACAGAGATTAATGGTATTAGGAAATTTTGCTCTCCTTACTGGCATTGATCCACAGTATGTTAATGAGTGGTATTGGATTGTATACATCGATGCTTATCAATGGGTAGAATTGCCGAATGTTACTGGAATGATCCTTTATGCCGATGGAGGCTTATTAGGTAGCAAACCCTATGCAGCCAGCGGTGCGTATATCAATAAGATGTCGGATTACTGCAAATCTTGTGCTTACAATGTATCCGAAAAAAACGGAAAAAATGCCTGCCCTTTTAATTATCTCTATTGGAATTTTATGATTCAGCATGAAGATAAATTTAAAAAGAATCCACGTTTGAACATGGTCTATTCGCAATTAAAAAAAATGGATATTGAACGCATTGAAGCCATAAAAAAGGATACTTTTGAGTTTTTAAAAGAATTATCAAATCGTGAAAATGAGCCATATGAAAACTAAGAAAGCAATATCAAGAGCTTGATCACTTTATGCCTCAAAAAGTAAACAAGACCCAGGCTCAACAAGCTAGCAAAATACAAACTCAGGAACCAATACCACTGACTCTTATTTAAATTTCTTTCAATCCTATTTCTAATATTCAAAAACATTTTTTACTTTACCTTTAAAAACTTTATAAGCATAACCCGTATAAAGAATCAATAGTGGTAGCAATAAAACGGCACCAAAGAGTGTAAAATGCAATGACGAGGAAGGTGCGGCTGCTTCCCACAAGGTTAACTGATACGGAACAATATACGGATAAAAGCAAATCACTAAGCCTATATAAGAATATAAAAAGAAAGCTATAGCACATAGAAATGGCAAATATTCTTCTCGGTTATATATGGCATAACAAAAAACACCAAAGGTTAATACACTCAAATAAGGCAGGATCATAAGCAATACCCAGTTTTCATGACCAAACCAGCGCAAAAATATAGATTCATTGATTAAAGGTGTCCATAAGCTAATAATACCAATACTGAGAATAATGCAGACTGCCAAATAAAATGAAAAACGAAACATTTTTGCCTGTAATTCGTGGTCAGTTTTATAGATTAGCCTTGTTGAACTTAGCAAACAGTAGCCTAACATGAGGCTAAGAGAAACAAACAGGGAAAATGAATTAATAAGCCCATGAGGCAACGTCAATAGCTGTGAAGAGCCCAACTCAAATCCCATAACAAAATTAGCAAGCACTGTTCCTTGAATAAAAATAACAAAAAAAGACGATAACGTAAAAATGATATCCCAATATTTGACATGAGCCCTATCTTTTAACCGAAACTCAAATACCACACCTCTAAATAACAACGCTATCACCATTATTAATATGGGAATATAAAGACCGGGTAAGAGCATACTAAATGCAGCTGGGAATGCCCCATACAAGCTAGCACCCCCTAAGACTAACCAGGTTTGATTTCCATCCCAGGTAGGTAAAATCACACTCATAGCCAAATCCCGTTGCTTATTATCTAGAAATGGCATTAAAAGCGCTGTACCCAAAGTAAACCCATCCAGAATAACGTAAACGACTATGCAAAATGCAATAATAAAAGCCCATGCTAGAGGTAAATATTCCATCAAGAGTTCTCCCGTTTACTGATTTTCAAATCTGCAGCTCTCTCAGGCTCTAAATAACCGAAGGGATGATCTTCAAATTCGAGCTCATCAATTACCGGACCTTTACGAATAGTTTTTAATAGGTACATAAAATAAAATATTCCAAAAATTATTCCATAAACTATTAATATCAATATTAGGGAAATAACAACATTTCTCATAGGAATAGGAGAAACGGCATCTGCCGTACGGATTAATCCATGAACCACCCATGGCTGCCTTCCAACCTCCGTTGTGATCCAACCAGTAATTAACGCAATAAAACCTATAGGCGCAGTTAATCGACAGAGCCTCAAGAACCACACTGTATTATAGAGCTTTGAACGAATCCTTAATAGAAGATGAATGATGCCAACAAATAACATTGCAAAACCCAGAAACACCATTACTCGAAAGCTCCAAAACACTAAAAACACATTAGGACGATTTTCAGAAGAAACTGATTTAAGGCCTGGCAACTCTCCGTTCCAATCATGCGTATTGATGAAACTACCTAGTTTTGGAATACCAATTTCGATGCTATTTTTCTCCTCTTTTTGATTGGGTATCGCAAATAGCAAGAGAGGCGCGCCGCGCTGAGGCTCCCAATTTGCCTCAATTGCCGCGGTTTTTATTGGTTGATGCTCTAGTATCAATAAACCCGACCGATCACCCAAATAAATCTGCATAGGTATTAGGACTGTTATAGCGACAAGGGCAAAGCTAAAACATTTTTTTGCGAATTGAGTATAGAGGTTTTTAATTAAATAATGCGCGCTTATCGCCGCTATCACAAAGGCTGTGCTCAAATAAGCCGCTAACATCATATGACTAAAGCGTAAAATGACGGATGGATTAAAAATAACGTTAATCCAATCATCCACTACAAACTTACCGTCTAACAAATGGGCACCCGCCGGCGTTTGCATCCATGAATTAGCCGAATTAATCCAAAATGCAGAAAGCGTCACGCCTATAACAACTAATAAAGTTGAAAGATAGTGCAAAAAATGACTAACGCGGTCCCAACCAAAAATCATTATTCCTAGAAAACCTGCCTCAATAAAAAATGCCGTCAAAACTTCATAGGTGAATAGCGGGCCCAAAACAGGTCCTACAGCATTAGTATAACCAGACCAGTTTGTCCCCAGCTGAAACTCCATTACGATACCTGACACAACCCCCATACCAAAAGTTAGGGCAAAAATCTTAGTCCAAAATTTACTTATAGAGAGGTACAAAGGATTTTTCGTACTCAGCCAAATCCCTTCCATTATCGCGATAAAAGTTATTAAGCCGATACTAAATGCAGGAAAAAGAATATGGAAAGCAATCGTAGTGCCAAATTGAATACGCGAGAGTAAAAGAGTCGTCATTGAAAACTCCTACCGCTATTTTTATTAACCTTGATTATACATACTATTAAAACAAAATTCTAGAATACTCATCGATTTTAAAAAATTATAGGAGCAACAACTGTAGTTACACTATAAAAACAAAATAACAGGCATTTGTATATAATAAAAGCATTTTTACATGTAATTCTGTCTTGTGCCTGCATTTTTTAATTGATTAATAGTAGACATCTGAATAATATAATCGATTACCATAAAGAATGTGGGGTCTTAAAATCATGCTCAAACAATTGATTTAGAGCAAAAGAGACATTATCACTCATTATTTCTTCACTTCAGGAGTTAAATTTGCAGGAGCATATTGCCATCATTGGCTCAGGGATAGCAGGCTTAACAGCCGCAAACTTGCTTAGTGAAAAATATAAAGTTTCATTATTTGAAGCCAACGATTATCTCGGCGGGCATACCAATACACAATCTGTTAATTTTGAAGATCAGGAATATCATATTGACACGGGCTTTATTGTATTCAATAAAAAAACATACCCGAATTTTTGCAAGCTATTAGAAAAAAATTCTATTGCTATCCAACCGAGCGAAATGAGCTTTAGCTACCGATCGGATCAGTACGATTTTGAATACAATGGACACAGCTTAAATTCCTTATTTTGTGATCGACGTAATTTATACCGGCCTCGTTTTTATCGTTTCATTAGGCAGATCCTTAAGTTTAATAAGGAAGCAAAATTATTTCTCAAAAATAATTCTGATCGTACTATCAGCATGCACGATTATATTCATCAGAACAATTACTCGGAAGACTTTATTAATTCTTATCTACTACCAATGATATCCTCAATTTGGTCCATGAAAAAATCAGATGTTCTAAATTCCGAGGCACACTATATTTTATCATTTTATGCTAACCATGGCTTACTAGACTACTATCAACGACCGCAGTGGTATGTATTGAAAAATGGCTCGAATAATTATATTAAACCTTTGATAAAAAATCTGAAAGGCTCTATTTATCTTAATACTCAAATTAATCAGGTTGAGCGCCGTTCCAGCGGTATTATACTACGCACAAAATCAGATGAATTTAATTTTGGTAAGGTAATTATTGCAAGCCACAGCGATCAAGCATTGAATATGCTAGTGAATCCATCCCCAAATGAAAGCAAAATTTTATCAGCTATTAAGTATACGGATAACGAGGTTACCTTACACACAGACTCCTCTATTATGCCAAAAAGTAAGCTTGGTTGGGCTAGTTGGAATTTTTTTGATAATGGCACAGGCATGCCAACATTAACTTATTATATGAATCGGTTACAGTCAATAAAATCACCAGAACCATTTTTTGTGTCAGTAAATTTAAACCATGAAATAGATCAAAAAAAAATCATTCAAAAATTTCGCTATTCACATCCTTGCCTTAATTCAACCGCAACCAATGCTCAAAAATGTAGTGATCAAATAAATGGTATCAATGGTATCTATTATGTTGGCAGCTACTGGGGCCATGGATTCCATGAAGACGGTGTCAATAGCGCCATACGAACCTGCCAATTACTAGGGATAAACCATGATTAATCATTTGATCTATACAGGCAAGGTCCAACATAGAAGATTCCTTCCTATACTTCATCATTTTTCATATGACGTTTTCATGTTTTTCTTTGACCTAAATAATATTACAGAAACATTTGAGGAAATCCGATCTATTTCTGTAGAAAAATTCAATCATTATTCATTTTACCGAAAGAATTATTTATCTGACCCAACACTTCCTCTAGATCAGTGTGTACGGCGATCAATTGAAGATAAATATAACGTTTATCCTAAAGGTAAAATTTATATTTTAACTCAACTAAGTTGCTTAGGTTACTGCTTTAATCCTATTAGCCTATATTTTATTTATAATGATGACCAAACGGAGCTTGATTATCTCATAGCAGAAGTAACAAACACCCCGTGGGGAGAGCGCCATAACTATGTTCTAGGCAACCCAGAAAAACCGAAATCCAATATATATCACTATCAGTTTGAGAAGGAATTACATGTTTCTCCTTTTTTAGGTATGAAGTACCTCTATAATTTCACGCTTAACCTCGGCGAAGAAAAAATTATCGTTCACATGGAAAATCATGCAAATTCGAAAAAACATTTCGATGCGACACTCAGTCTTAGAGCAAATATGAGCACACCTCCGGATAAGCTACTACGTCAATATCCATTAATGTCTTACAAAGTAGTCACCGCCATTTATTGGCAAGCTTTTAAGCTATGGATGAAAGGCGCCACATTTCATCCACATCCTAAATTTAATAAAAGGTGATTTTATGCGTTATCTCGATTTAAACAGCTTCTCAAAATCTATCATCTTTAAATTGCTACGGAAACTTAAGAAAGGGAAAATTATTATCAATGATAGCGGGCAAACAATGACCTTCAGTGGCTTGGTTGAAAATCCCAATGATGTTGCAATTATCAACATCCAACGCCCCTCAGCCTATAGAAAAATTCTCTTCGGCGGCTCAATCGGAGCAGGAAAAAGCTTTATTGACGGAGATTGGGATACTGATAACTTGGTTAAAGTGATCGATATCTTCATCAAAAATCGGGAATTATTTGAGAGTATAGACAGCCCTATATCCAGATCAATTTATTTTATTTACAACTTATACTCTAAGATGTTCAAGAACAATATCAAGCGAGCGAAAGAAAACATCATCGCACATTATGATTTAGGAAATGATTTTTTTAAACTTTTTCTTGATCCATCGATGATGTATTCCTGCGCTCTTTATGAACCCGAAGAAATTAGCCTAGACGAGGCCTCACTCACCAAAATTCAAACTATATGCACCCACCTCGATTTAAAACCTACTGACCATTTACTTGAAATAGGAAGTGGCTGGGGTGGTTTTGCGATTTATGCGGCTAAACATTATGGTTGTAAAATAACAACAACGACTATTTCTGATAAACAATATGTTTATGTCAAAGAAAAAATTTCCAAATTAGGTCTAGAACACCAGGTAGAAGTCGTCAATATTGATTATCGTAATCTTAGTGGCAATTACGATAAAATTGTTTCGATTGAAATGATCGAAGCTGTAGGGCATCAGTATTTTGACCAGTATTTTAACACTTGCAACAAGCTTTTAAAACCGAATGGTTTGTTTTTTTTACAAGCCATTGTGATTAACGACCAGGCCTACTCAGCAGCCAAAAATCAAGTCGATTTTATTAAAAAATATATTTTTCCAGGTGGATGCTTACCCTCTGTTCACGCCATTTCATCATCAATCTCAACCCAAACAAATTTGCAACTTACGCATTTTAGAGACATAGGAACGCATTATGTTAAAACACTCGAGGATTGGCAAAAAAGATTACTCGAGAATCTTGATACTATTTACGCTCAAGGTTTTTCTGAGGAATTTTTGCGCATGTGGCGATTTTATTTTTCATACTGCATAGCAGGTTTTGCCTCAAGCTATATTAGCGATATTCATGCGGTATGGCGTAAACGATAATGAATAAATTTCATTACATTTTTCATGGACTGATTTACTACATCGCTTGGACATTATGCATTCTTTTAGCAGCTCATGGGATTGCATGGACAAACACCATCATTGTATTGATATTAGTTAGCATCCAGTATTATTGGCAATATCACATTAATCATCGCTATCAAGGATTAAATAAACTCGTGATAATCCTATCTACGCTTGGAACACTAAGTGACTCGATATTACTTCATTTAAATATCATTAATTTCTCGGCCAATCCCTTTGCACCTTACATGACCCCACCCTGGATGATAGCACTCTGGATCAATTTTTCGATTGTTCTTTATTCAACCTTATCGCATTTATTCACCCATATATACTTGCTCTCAGCTCTTTCATTCTTTGGATTTAGTTTAGCTTATATTGCAGGTGTGAAAATGGGCGCTGCGTCTTTCCCCAGCGGCTATTTTAGTGCAGCATGGATTGGATTGATATGGATGATTTTACTTCCTGCTAGTATTCATATTTTAAATAGGATAAATCGTAAATGATGTTAAATGTTATTTTACTTGTCGTTGCTTATCTTTTTCTGCAAATGTGCTGTGTTTGGGTACTCTACAAAATTTACAAAAACCCTTCGATAGTAGACACTTCTTGGTCTATTGGACTCATGATGTCTGGGTTAATCTATTTATCTGCCACACCAATTAACTTGCGACAAATAATCATTGCCTCTTTGCTAATTGCCTGGGCTCTGCGTTTGGCAGGTCACCTCTGGTTAACGCGTTTGCGAATAGGCCATATCGATAAACGATATACCAACATTAGTCGTGAATGGAAAATCAACCCAGACCTCGGATTTTTTCTCAATTTTCAATTGCAGAGTGCACTCATATTTATTATTTCTTTCGTTTTTTTCTTCATCTCCCTATCATCCATTAAAACACTCTCAATGGTAGATCTCATCGCAATAATGCTTATTTTAATTGGCATTTCTGGAGAATCGATTGCCGATGTACAACTTGAGAGATTCAAGAAAACCTCCCCTGGGCAAGTCTGTGATGCTGGTTTATGGTACTATTCACGCCATCCAAATTATTTTTTCGATTGGATAACCTGGCTAGGCTTTACCTTATTCGGGGTACAATCAAGTTATGGATACTTGAGCTTCATTTCTGTAGGTGTTCTATATTTTATTTTTACACAAATAACAGGTCCAATTACTGAACGTGGATCAATAAACTCGCGTGGTGAAGCCTATTTGCAATACCAATCCTCAACTTCGATGTTTATACCCTGGTTCAAACATTAAGCAAAAAATCGATTTTGAATAAATGCAGCAATGACACTCGAAACACCACACAACGTCATTCCCCACACAAAATCAATGAGGGTTATTTTAAAGGGCCAATTAGCAAGTATAGAATAATTTGTAAAATCATAAATCCCATAGGTTACAGCGCCAAATAGAATACCCCATAGAAGCGCCTCACCATAATTGCCATTTGCTTTCGGCAGAACAAAGTAAATAACACCGATAGCGATAAAGACATAGACCACCAGTGCCGCAGGCCATATCGGAGCCATGAAATCACCGGACTTTCGTAATAATGATCCGATTTGATCGGCATAAATTTGTTTTGCAAGAAAACCAAGCCAAATCATATCAAACAGAAAAACAGTTATCATAGTGATGAAAAATAAAGCCATTCTTTGCATTACGATACTCCTTGTTAAGATTTTGCCTTCGGCCTTACGTGACTAAGCCCCCCATCAACCCTCAATACTTCGCCTGTTATCCAGCTATTTTGGGGATCCAATAAAAAACAAATAGCTGAAGCAACGTCATCGACAGTTCCAACTCTATTCAAAGGATGAAGACTTTCCGATATTTTACGAAGCGCCGGGCTAGCAATAAGCGAATGACTCAACTTCGTTTCAACGAGTCCTGGCGCAACGACATTAAAACGCAAATTATTAATGGCATAGGTCGCTGCAGCAGATAAAGCTAAGCCAATTACACCCGCTTTAGCTGCTGCAATGGCTTCATGGTTTGGCAATCCTACGAGTGCTGCAGCAGATGCGATCAACACAACTGAGCCACCTCTCTCTTTCATTGTTTTTCCTGCGGCATGCACCGTCGCAAATGCAGTGGTCAAATTCGCTTTCATGGTATCCTGAAAATCCGCTTCGCTCGTTAAGTGAGCCGGTTTTAGTAAAATTGACCCCGCACAATTGACAACACCATCGAGAGGTCCATCATTCTGTATGATCGAATCAAACAACGCTTGTACTGACTGAAAATCGCTGGCATCAAGTAATGAAAACTTTGCATCAATTTCTGTTGCTAACTCTCGTTTGTTTTCTTGACGACTAGTCAACATCACTTGATGCCCTTCTTTCATTAAACGACGCGCAGTTGCAAAACCAATATCACTGCTTCCAGCTATAATTAAATAATGCGCCATTTCTCTTAATATCCTATAAAATTAAAACCTTATCCCGATATAATATTAACTTAATCAAGAATGTTATAATCTGGCCTTTATTCTTTCTTTTAAGCAGTATTAACTATTTTTATGAATACACAGAATTCTGAGAAAAAGCCTGTAAACGTCGCTTAATATGATTATTTAAAACCATTAGCCATGACGGATGTACATCACCTATTACGGGAGGGGCATGCCGCAAATCATTCGGTGCTATCACTACGGTAACATTTTTTAATCCAACATGATAAACCATTGCAAATAATTCTTCTGCAAGCTTATTTCCAACAGCAATGCAACCAATAGAAAAATGCCCGCCATGAATATAAATATCACCACCCAACTGATAACGGCCATCATGATGAGCGCGCTCTAAATCGAAAGAATTTGGATAATCAATGCGCATAGACACATCATATTTACTGAACGGATTTAATGCAGAAATGTGATAAACACCTTCAGGAACTTGACGAT
The DNA here is from genome assembly GCA_029777855.1 of Pseudomonadota bacterium. Lineage (GTDB taxonomy): Bacteria > Pseudomonadota > Gammaproteobacteria > JAIEPX01 > JAIEPX01 > JAIEPX01. Next base: position 7,478 of record JAKORL010000169.1, on the reverse strand, counting down.
CACCTTCGCGCAATTTTGGCCCCGGCCCACCACTCGCTCCTAGCACATGAATATTTTTAATTAATTTCCAAGGTTGATCAGGATTTTGCGCCCATAATTCCATGATGCGCTCATCTTTAAAAATTAATAATGCCATTTTTTTAGGCGGATAATCGACATGAGCTTCTTTGAATTCTGGTTCTAAATCTTTTTTTACCATCTTGTCAAAATGGTTAACCTTCTTATGCATAACATCACGGTATTCCCGAGCACTATACTGTGGCTGCCTAGATACGCAACCAGCAATCAATGTAGTCAGTAGACCCATCATCATAATTTTATATTTTAGCTTCATAATACTCTCCTTGTAATTCAATTATTACATACTCTATATCTCTGGTAAATAAAATTTGCTATGATCTTCTTGCGGCATGTTAGTTCCGCAATGTGTTAACTGAAACGATTTAATCAAAGAGAGAGAAAAGCTATGAAACTGATTCGTTTGACAATTGCTACCATTCTTGTTTCCTCCACACTGGCGGGATGTATGACCTTAGACCCGTATACAGATCAACCTCGTGTATCGAAGGCAACCATGGGTGTCGGGATTGGTGCTGCTAGCGGGGCACTCATCGGCTCAGCCTTGGGTAAATCCAAAGGTGCGTTGATCGGAGCAGGCGTAGGTGCATTAGCAGGTGGCGCAATTGGTAATGATATGGATCGACAAGAAGCGTTGCTGCGTAGACATTTGGCGCGCACGGGCGTTCGAGTTGAGCGCAATGGAAACGATATTCGACTCATTATGCCTAGCGATATTACCTTTGCAAACGATAGCTCCAATATCAATCCTCAATTTTATCCTACACTAAGCTCAGTGGCACAAGTGATGCGAGAATTTCGCAATACGACCATTAAAGTCGCTGGTTATACATCGAGCACAGGGTCTGATAATTACAACCAGCTCCTTTCAGAAGATCGCGCCAATAATGTCGCTGAGTACCTTGCCTCTCGTGGCGTGAATCCAAATCGGATCACACCTGTAGGCTATGGAAAACGCTACTCTATTGCAAGCAATAGCACGGCAGAAGGACAAGCTCAAAATCGTCGAGTTGAAGTCACCTTACACGCTATTTAGCGCGATTATTGTAGGAAATTTAATGGGGTAAGAATTTTCTCTTACCCTTTTTTAACTATTGAGATTCATCTCTATACTAAAGTTTGTTAGACTCCGTCTCACATAAGAAAAATTGAGCGCCACATCAACACAACAAATAAGACATTATTGAACAACTTAGAGGTAAAAATGAAAGCTGAAGACGTTATTTCAACAAACAGCCAAGGTCGGAAGAGACCAATCGCTCTGCTCGATATGGATCATACCCTTGTTTATACGGTGTACGTAAAAAATGAACAAGGGGAGAGAATTACCGACGAAACCGGTGAACTCAAAACTGAAAACGTATACAACGTTAAGCTGTTAAATAAACTTAAAGCGCACGGCATTCGAGATGTCTATTTATTTACAGATATGACCATATCAAAAACCCGTCTTGAAGATAGACTAAAATTAATAAAATTTCTAGAAGAGCAGGCATTCACTGTTCACGGCGTCATTACGCCGCTTGATTTCTTTTGGAATTTTGATACTAAAGCATTACGAGAATTTGAAGATGCAACACTTAGAGCAAATATTGTATTTACAGCTGGACGTCAAAAAAATATTCATTTACTTGATGGAATAATTAAGCGGTTCACAAAAATAATAGATCAAATGAACAGAAAAGAACATCCCAGCATTGGAGTCGCATTTAGAGAAGCCACAGAGCCACAAAAGTTTTCTAATCCAAATCTATTAAAAGAACTTCAACTTCATGGCAACGCATGTAAGCATGCCATTGATGTAATGTCACTCTTAAAAGAAGTCCTTACCTGCAAAGGGATTATGTTTATGCAGTTTATCGCTCAACTTCCAAGATGGGCTTCTGCAATTTACGTTTTCGATGATATCAAAGAAAACAACGAAGCTGTAAATCAATTTAAAACTCCACCAATACCAGTCTACACCGTAGATGGAGAATTTTCAGCTAATGCCAATACATTCGCAGAAAATACCAAAATAAATCCCGAAGATGTCTCACCAGAAGCTCGACTAACCAATATTGCTAAAGATGCTTTTTTTGCAATGGAAAGCCTGAGAAAAGAAAAAACCTTGGGTAGTTATTTGTACAAAACAGAATGCCAACAGGCCTTAAACTTATTGGCTCAAGTTCAAGCCGCACAAGATTCTTTTGAAGATATCTTTTTCATATATATTACTCATTTTAAAAAAATATCAAAAGCTTTTTTTGGCAGCTATCAACTTTCAGCTTTAGACAAATGCCTGCTACAACTTATTATTGAAGATGAAATAGTCTCCAAAACACTTGGCATTAATCCTCTATTATTCTCAGAAAATTCAAATTCGAGATTAAAGGATGAAAGTTATCAGAAGCTTTTGGAACACTTATTACTGCCTCACTCTAAAGGCAAAAAAAATCTTTCTACCATTTCATTGCATGAGAGCAATGTACAAATACCTAAATTACCCACCTTAAGATCAAGTGGAAATATTCCATTATTTTCTTCTGGAAAAAACAAAGAAAAACAACCAACCACTCGCATTACCAGGCGACGTTCTTTCAGTGATACACAACCTTCTCTGGATGTAATTCCACTCTCTCCAAAAACAAAAGCGAATAGCCAAGATCCGGGACAGCTCGAAACACTCACACAAGCAAGACTAACTACTGATCAACAACTTAAAACCAATCAGGTTTTAACGGTCATAGCCGAAGATAGCGAGGATTCGAATTCTGACTCTGAACCGGTTTTAGAAAAACCCTCTCATGGCTCAAATGGTTTTTAGAAGTTTATATCTAAATTAATAGGCACCTTACTTAACACACCAGGCACCTCTTTGACTAATTTTGGCACCAAATAACCTGGCAAAATTTGTGAAAGCTGCCAATGAATTTCTCGCGCTCGAGAAATCTCTACATCAAAATGCGCGCTACCCATCACTTTGTCCAGCGTATGCAAATAGTAGGGCAAACAGCCACTTGCGAATAATTTTTCGCTCAATTCAGCCAACACAATTGGATCATCATTAATATTTTTCAATAATACTGCCTGATTAAGTACGGTGATCCCCGCTCTTCGCATCACAAACAACGATTCTTCAACGGAAGCGTCAATTTCATTGGGATGATTTGCGTGAACCACAACTATGATTTGCAACCCTGAGTTTATTAATAGTGTAATTAATTCATCCGTTACTCGCTGAGGAATCACAACCGGCAATCGTGTATGAATTCTTAATCGCTTAATTTGAGGTAGTTTCGAAATCCGCTCAATTATTTGAGCTAATAAAGAATCCTTTGCTATTAGTGGATCACCTCCACTAAAAATAATTTCATTGATTGTCGGATCCGCTGCAACGTAATCAACTACTTTTTGCCACCCTGCACGGCCTGGATTATTGTCTTCATAGGAAAAATGTTGCCTAAAGCAGTAGCGACAATTGATTGCACAAGCCCCCGCAATAGTTAATAAAACGCGACCCTTATATTTATGAATTAATCCGGGTAGTTTATTGGCTTTTTCTTCCTGAAGTGGATCATGACTATAACCCGGCATTGCAGAAAGCTCTTGTTTAGTCGGCAATATTTGTAATAGCAACGGATCTCGTGGATCACCCAAACGCATTCGTGCGACGTATTCTCGTGGCACCCGAAAAGGGAATTTCAAGCTATCAATCGCGCACAAATCCACTTGCTCGGGTTTAAGGTGAAGCATCTCGAGTAATCTGTTGGGATTTGTGATCACGTCAGCCAAACTTTGCTGCCAGTCTGATCTTGGATTTTTCACTAATCGGTGTTGATTCATACTGATTGCTCTGTTATTTTAGCGACGCTACTTGGATATTGCCTAGTCATCGCACAATCCAGGTCTACTATATACTCTGTTTAATAAGGCGAATCAACCATGGGAATAGTCAGTACGAATGAATTCAAGTCGGGCCTCAAGGTACTCTTGGAGAGCGACCCCTACAGCATTCTCGAAAATGAATTTGTTAAACCCGGTAAAGGACAAGCGTTTAACCGAGTTAAAATGCGCAATTTAAAAACGGGGCGCGTGCTTGAAAAAACCTTTAAATCTGGCGATACACTCGAGACTGCGGATGTTGTAGAAATGGACATGCAATTTCTCTATTCTGACGGTCAACGTCTACACTTCATGTCACCAACCACCTTTGAACAACATGAAATATCGGCCGAAGCGGTCGGAGATGCCGCGCAGTGGTTAAAAGAACAAGATATGTGCATCATTACAATGTGGAATGGCCTCCCCTTAAACGTTACACCCCCCAATTTTGTCAATCTAACAGTGACTGAAACAGACCCCGGCGTACGAGGCGATACCGTGAGCGGAGGAAACAAAGCCGCCACACTCGAAACAGGCGCCGTCATCCGAGTGCCTTTATTTATTAACATCGGTGATATTTTAAAAATCGATACTCGCACAGGAAGCTACGTTTCTCGTGCAAAAGAATAAATAAAAATCAACCGGAAACAATGAGCATGCACTCAACAAAAAAGCCACCGGTTGATTTTCATAACACTTGGCACCCGACTGCAACAATTCCACAATTACGCGCAAGAGCAAAAATTATTGCTGATATACGCGCATTTTTTTCAGAAAAAAATGTTTTAGAAGTTGATACCCCCCTACTTTGTCGAGTCACCGCAACAGACCCTCATTTATCCAGCATTCAAGTTCCATTAAATAATAACGAGACTTGTTTTCTACAAACTTCCCCTGAATTTCCGATGAAAAGATTATTAGCAAGCGGAATAGGTTCTATTTATTCATTGGGAAAAGTGTTTCGTGGTGACGAAAACGGACGGTACCATAATTTAGAATTTACCATGTTGGAATGGTATAGAATCGGATTTGATCATCATCAATTAATGGATGAGATGGATGAATTATTCCAACGTATTTTGAATAGCCAAAAAGCAATACGTGTCACTTATCGCAATTTATTTCGTCAATTTTTACACATTGATCCTTTTACTTCTTCAATTTCTGAACTACAAAATGTTTCGACTCAAAACCACATCAATGCCCCCATTCTCGGTGACGATCGAGATACATGGTTGCAATTATTAATGAGCCATCTCATCGAACCACAATTAGGCAACTCACAACCTCACTGCATTTACAATTTTCCTGCTTCTCAAGCAGCGCTTGCAAAAATTCGAACTGAAGAGGGGCATCTCGTCGGAGAACGTTTTGAAGTGTATATCCAAGGCATAGAATTAGCCAATGGGTACCATGAATTAACAGACGACAAAGAACAACGGCATCGATTTAATGCTGATAATATTCAAAGAAAAAAAATGCACCTGCCCGAATTACCCATTGATGAAAACTTACTTGCCGCTTTGGCTCACGGCATGCCTGAATGCGCCGGAGTTGCATTAGGTGTGGATCGTTTGATTATGTTAGCCACACAGGCAAACCATATCAATGAAGTTATTCCTTTTCCTTTTGACAGAGTATAACTTTAAGGATTAATTATGCGTGTATTTTACGCTCTTACATTACCGCCACTAATTCAAGAGCACTGCTTGAATATTATTAAAGATCTAAAACATCAACACCAATTTAGAGATATACGCTGGACATTACCCGAACACCTGCATATCACATTACGATTTCTTGAAAAAATAGATGAAGAAAAACTGAATACCATAAATTCTCTACTGCAAGAACAATTAACACTCTCTCAAGCTTTTACTCTCTCCACTCGAGGAATAGTCTTATTTCCAACAAAAAAACCACACATTATTGCACTTGCCATTCATTTGAATATTGAACTGGCCAAACTTGTCCGACAAATTAATTTAACTTTATTATCTAACGGAATCGAATTAGAGAAACGTCCGTTTGTCCCTCATGTTACATTGGGGCGATTTAGAGAATCAGTACACTCAGAGAATTTCTATTTTAACTCAGTCAATACTATTGATGACATTACAAAGCGTATTGTCCTCTTTAAGAGCGAATCAACTGATTCTGGTAGCCACTATATCCCTTTAAAAACCTTTGATCTCAAGTGAAAACATTCCTCCATTTTGATAAAAACCTACAATTTCCAGAATAAATTCACCATTGAAAACCTCGATTATCACAAAACAACTAACAACTTGAGATGCGACGACCAGCGGCCGAGCGGCGACCAGCGATCAACTCAATACTGCCACACTATAAAACTCTTTCATAATCCGACTAGCAGATAAAGCTGTAATGTGGTTCTTGTCCAATTGGGGAATAAATTCACTAATATCCATACCAATATAAGTAAAATGTTTTCTCAAATTTTGAATTAAATATATAACTTGATTTAGAGTCGGGCCACCTGGGTAAGGGCTTTCAACAGCAGGCGCGCAGGATGGGTTTAATCCGTCTAGATCGATTGAAAAATAGAGATATTTCAATCCTGAAAATTGCTTGATTATTTTATCGATCATATTTTCCAAAGAAGCAGATGCAAACTCACTTCCCATTATGACCCCAATATGAGGTTGGTAAGCTTTTAATGCCTTAGCCTCATTTTCTGTAAATTGCCTAATACCTGTGAGCATAATTTGGCGAGGTTTTAGACTGGGCAAAATAAAACCATGATGCAGTATAGAGCTGTAGGAAAGTGTTTCTTGGGACTCACAATCGGGATGTGCGTCTAGATACAAAACACCATATTCTCCGGGAATAATACTATCTAATGCCTTAAGAGCGGAATATTTGATGACATGATCCCCACCCAAACAAATAGGCACTTTTTCTTCTTGTAATAACGCCTCAAATCGTGAGGATACCAATTCTGTTTCCGCTCTAATGCAGTGCTCGTTAAAGTGCAAATTCCCAGCATCCCACAAGTAATCGCCTGTTTTAAAATTTTCAGGTAATGAATTTAAGCGATTATCTACCCCCCGCATAAAATCGGCAGAAAACAACCCACGATCATGCGACAAGGTGAATGTTTGGGCTGTTCCTGCGCATTGGGTGTTTGCACCAAAGACTTCGCATCGAGCATGAGCTCGGTTTGTACAACTAGCATAGTTAAACTGGCTTTTCATCCCAAGTCCTTTTTATTGAGTAAAAAGGGTATTGTAAGCCAGAGTGAGATATCAGTATAATTCATTATTTTCATTAAGTGATCAATTTTTATGGTTTTACTTGAACCTCAATTAAGAACCTTTGAAGCTATCGTTAGCGAAGGCACGGTCCATGGCGCTGCAGCATTATTGCACCTAACACAAACAGCGATAACTCAGCGAATACGGCTCTTAGAACAGAAAATGAAAATAACTCTGTTTATTCGTAGCCGCCGTGGCATGCTTCTAACTCCAGAGGGAGAAGTACTTCATCGGTACTGCCAACGTGTTGTTGAAATG
>JAKORL010000168.1 GCA_029777855.1 Pseudomonadota bacterium | reverse complement strand
ATTTTAAGATTTATGTCGGCAGTGGTTGATGCTCCAACCTGAATATTTAGGGTAGTTCCTGCTGTAACGTTTAAGTTTGTTGCAGGGGTAGTAAAAGCAATGTTTAGTCCGGTTTGATATACATTCACCACTATGTCGGCTCCACCGGTATCTTTCCCTTCTTTGGTATTTGATCCATTGCGAAAAACGAATGCCATTTTAGTAACCGTTTCTCCGGCAGCTAAGCCATAGTAAGTTGCCATATCGGGTGTAATGGACAGCTTATATTTATTGTTCCCGAGTGATGTCAATTTATATTTCGCCGAATTATCGCCCCAGCTTGGTGCGTGCTTCCAATCGGTGGCCGAAGTGCTGGCGGTGGTAATTACCCCTGTGTGAGCATAAATTCCATCGGTGCCTGTATAGTCTTTCAAGCCTGCCGTGCCTAAACTGGCATCGTAAATAATATCAATCGCCCCTCCATTTTGAGTCACGAAGGTTGGGGTAGTTGTAATTATTTGCGCCCAACAGGCTATCGCTATTAAAAGAAGGAATAAAGTAGTAATTGATTTTTTCATAATTGTGTCGATTTGTAATAGGTTCATATACCCTAATTAGCACAAATATACAGTAATATTCTACCTTGTGTTTTATGCATTATAAAGAAAGAATCTATTTTGTGTCATTACTGTCCGAACAATAAAAAAAATAGAAAAGTTCAATAAATCGTATATTTGTAGTCACGACACTCAAATATCAAATTAAGAACTTTTCTATGGGTACAAAGTTAGGTAAAAAATCAGAATCTCCGATTTTCAAACAGATATTAGATTTAATTCCGCATTCATTATTGCGGTCTTCAATCAACATGTATAAATCGGATAAGAGTTGCTCAACTTACTTTACGTATGATGAATTGGTGAGTATGATGTTCGGACAGCTAAACAAGTGTTTATCGCTTCGAGAGATTTCATTGGGTATTAATCAGTCTCCAGAATTTATAGCGGATATTGGATTGACTCAAAGTCCAGCAAAGTCGACCATGAGCGATGGAAACGAGAAACGCGATTACAGGGTTTTCGAACATTTGTATCTATCTCTTTGTAAGCATTTTAAATCTGGACTTTCGCAGCGTTCCGAATATAAGGTAATCAAAGAAATAGAGGGCAAACATATTAAGATAATTGACGCCACAATAATGAGTGTTTGCTTGAATTTATTTAGCTGGGCAGAATACCGGACAGCAAAAGGGGGTATTAAGGCTCATGTATCGTTAGATGAGCGTAGCATGATTCCCGAGATAATAAATATCAGTGAAGCTAAAGTAAGCGACAGGCGTGGAGTGGATAATTTTCGGTATGAAAAGGACACGATTATTGTTGATGACAGAGGCTATTTTGATACAAAATTATTCAAAATCAGGATAGAAGATGAAAATCATTTTGTCACAAGGATTAAGGGGAATATACTCTATAAATCAATAAGAGAAAGAGATTTGCCAGACGACAAGGACTTTCATATTCTGAAAGATGAAATAATCCTGCTCACGGGAAAAGCAGCTATTGAAAATGGAGTCAGTGATATTGAGTTTCGCCGGGTTGCAGTTTATATTGAAGAAGATGACCGAAATATTGAGCTAATTACCAATAATATGGAGTGGGAAGCTGCTACAATAGCCGAACTTTATAAAAGGCGTTGGCTGATAGAAACATTTTTCAAACTAATGAAGCAAAACCTGCAGATAAAGACTTTCTTGGGAACAAGTAAGAATGCATGTAAGTCGCAAATATTTATTGCATTGATATGCTATTTGCTTTTAGAACTTGTTCGTAGGACATTGAGTCAAACCAATCACCATTTTGGACACTTTATAACCATAATCCGTGTTTGTTTGACTCAATACAACCGCCTTGGATACATTGTAAACAACACGCAGATAACAGTAAGGGCTGCTCGCAAAAATCAACACGAACCACCAGATTTATTTAGCGGAAATACAAATGAAAAAGATTTTGAACAGCTTTTTATCGAGTTTTCAAGCTAACTATCTGTGTGTCTTGTGTAAAATTACAGAGGTGACTGGCTTTAACTAAAAGTTCGGACAGCAATGAAGTAATACAGACAATGTACTGATGCTAAAAATTGTAATCATCATTAATCGTTGTCGCGAATCACTTTGTTGTTGGTATGCTTTATCAATAATCGGTAGCATTTTAGAAATTTCGAATGTACGTAAACGGGCATTACAAAACAAAGCATCATCCAGCGACCGTTTAATGTATTTATAAGCTCTATCCACATCGCCATCTTCATACAATGTATAGGCCAGCAATCGTAGCGATATATATTCTTTTGTAGCTGATTGCAAATCATAGATAGCCGAAGTAGTCAACCACCGCTTTTCTAAATCCCGTTCATGTTTGCCATGATAGGCTAATGCAATGCTATAGGCAATAATAGCTCGATCATGTATATTATTTTTGATGGTGGGATAATAGTTTAACAACAACTTCAGCGCCTCATTATATTTCTTATTTACAATCAGTTGATCAGACCTCACCATTACATGCGCGCTTGAACTTGGTGCATTTACTATCAATAAAGAATCACGATAGGCTGCAGTAATTTCATCGTAGCGTCTTTTTTCCTGACTAGAAGAAGCATAATCGGCCATAAAACCATAAATCGTTCGATTAATATGAAAATAATACGCTTTTAAATCCGGGGCTTCAGCTATATCTACTTTATT
>JAKORL010000167.1 GCA_029777855.1 Pseudomonadota bacterium | reverse complement strand
GACAGCTACAGGATACGCCATCGGCTCACGCCACCTGCGAAACCTGATCCATAACCCGGCGGCTCAGCCGGCGAGGGAGGTGAGAGGAATCGAGACTTCATAGATACGGAGACTGAAGTAACTCAGCTCTTCTTTTATTTCAGCTCACATGGGGAGTTTTCGTGGCCAAAAATGAGGATTCTCAAATGGCCATTGACATTCCTGGATTATCTTAGCAATATCACTTCGTTTAGCCCTAGTCGAAACCCCTGTAAAACAAAAAACTTTGTTTTTGAACTCTATTTCAGGACATACTGCGCATATTCCAGGAATGGTTATAGATTTTTTTAATCGTTCTAGTTCTTTCTGATCTATCTTTGTTGATGTTGGTAAATTTACAAATTCGCTAAAAAACACCTTGAGAAAATCATGTTCTTGTTGGTCGATTTTGCCATCCTGTAATACTGAAGTGATAACACTATCAATTTCATCATATGGATATGAACCTCTTAAATGAATGTTTTCGGCAACCCAATGACTAAGTTGTCTTAGTTCAAGTTCTTCAATTTTATTATCTGCTAAGATACCGTGGAGAATTCCATGTAACCGTTGAATATCTGCAGTGATAACGTCATAATACAAGTTCGAAGTTGTCAAGTTTTTACAAGCCCATAAGATATTGTTAATTTCATCTTGAGTTAAAATTTGATCAGATATTGAATCTCTAATCAAAGGAATTAATTCATTAAATGGACTTCGAGAACTTATTCCAACATAATCATTGCACCATGAATTGAGCTCTTCAATTTCTTTTTTGTTTATTTTTCCGTCAATAGCAATTCCCTTCACGATACCCTCTAAGGTATGTAAGGATTTGTCTAATATACTTTTAAAAGAGTAATTATAATAACTCATGTCATCAAGATTAGAGAAAGATTTCATTGCGTTTCCCTCCACATTATAATTTTCTAAGCGAGCATTTATTTTTTTTACCAAGATTAAGAGTGTTTCGGATAACGTTTGGCATTGCCGACGTCGATGAGCCTTAGCGCGACTGCGCTTGGCGAATCGATGTGGCCGCTTGGCTTCATGATTAACTTATTTGTCCGACATCATGATTTAGCTTTACGCGGCCCGAAGCGGCAATGCTATGTTATCTGCTGTTTGCCGGTACTTCCCTTTTCTATTTGTTGCTTCAAAAATATGGCGGGTAATTAAGGTGAAAATTAAAATGTAAATCCCAACAAGATGATTAAATTATCTCGGTTCATAACTGTCAAATCTATACTTTTATACCCTACCCCAAAAGTCCAGTCACCCGCATACATGCCTAGTCTAATCCCCACATCATGTATTGTTAGTGGTCAGTTTAAAATGGACATAAATGGCCACGGAAATTCCCCACAATCAGACGGTTGAAAGAAGAAAAATGCCCACCCT
>JAKORL010000166.1 GCA_029777855.1 Pseudomonadota bacterium | reverse complement strand
CCTAACTTGGTAATTCCAAATCAATCGTTATCCATATACGAGGATGCTATAGTTTGCTGGCGAGGCGATGTGATGAGCGAATGGAAAAACGAGCTAATTTATAACGCTGATAAGTTTGGATTTCCTATTCATAAACCTTATTTTGAACTTTCTGCCACTGAAAAAGAGTTGTTGTGGACAGGTAATAGTCATTTTGGAGGACTGAATAAGTTTTTTGAATATTTGGAGTCGCAGCAATATAAAATTCAATATCGGGTGATGTTGGCTCGCTATCGTGGAAAAACCATTTGTCCTGAGTGTGGCGGCACACGTTTGCGTAAGGAATCTCAATATGTGAAAATCGTGGGTAAATCAATCACCGACTTGGTAGATTTACCAATAGATGAGTTAATGCCATTTTTTGCCAATTTAGAATTGAATAAACACGACCAACAAATAGCTAAACGTTTGTTGATTGAAATTAATAATCGCTTGCGCTTTTTAGTGGATGTTGGTTTGGGTTATCTTACACTTAATCGTCAATCTAATACGTTGTCAGGTGGCGAAAGCCAGCGTATTAATTTGGCAACTTCCTTAGGTAGTGCGTTGGTGGGTTCGTTATATATTCTGGATGAACCAAGTATTGGGCTGCATTCCCGCGATACGGAGCGTTTAATTCGTGTATTGCGCCAACTACAACAACTGGGAAATACAGTGGTGGTTGTGGAACATGATAACGACATTATAAAAGCGGCCGATTATCTTATTGATATGGGACCTTTGGCTGGTCGATTGGGTGGAGAAGTGGTTTGGAGCGGTGCTGCAGTCAATGCTAAACCTGAAGATGCCGAAAACTCGTTTACGTTAAAATATTTATTGGGAAAAGAACAAATTCAAGTTCCCTTATCTCGTCGTAAATGGGCCAATTATATTGAAGTAATCGGTGCAACTGCCAATAATTTGAAAAATATAAATGTCAAATTTCCACTTAATGTAATGACCGTGGTTACGGGCGTCAGCGGTTCTGGTAAATCGTCATTAGTGCGTGATGTCT
>JAKORL010000165.1 GCA_029777855.1 Pseudomonadota bacterium | reverse complement strand
TATAAATCTTAGATCTGACCCCTTCCTGCCCCCTTCCCCTTCCTCACATCTTATCAAGCACCCGAACCCCCAAAAGATCGAGGCCCTGCTTTAGAGTAATGCTAACTTTATGACACAACATCAATCGGCTATCACGAAGATCCTTATCGGCGATGTTAAGAATTTTACATTGCTCATAAAATCGGTGGAACAATACCGCTAACTTATGAAGATAATTACACAATTTATGAATGAGCAAGTCCTCAACCACCCGCGCAATAACTTCGTGAAACTCCAATAAATGTATGGCTAACTCATGCTCAATGGATTCATTAATTGCGTTTTCCGAAAAATGTTTCAGATTCTCTAATTGCTTAACGTCTATTTCACCTCGACGAAATATCGATTGAACTCGAACATAGGCATTTTGCAAATATGGTGCTGTATTACCATCAAACGATAAAATAATGTCCCAATCAAAAACATAATCTTTTATTCGTTCGTTACATAAATCAGCGTATTTTAATGCGCCAATTCCGATCGTACGGGCAATTTGTCTTTTCTCTTCTTCACTCGATTCAGGATTTTTTTCATCCACAATTTTATACGCTCGATCGATCGCTTCATCAATTAATAATTCAAGCCGTATCGTTTCTCCGCTTCGGGTTTTAAAGGGTTTTTTATCTTTACCAAGAACAGAACCAAAAGGTACATGTTGAAATTCAACTGGATTTTTTATCCAATGAGTCCGTTTTACCGCTGCAAAAACCATATTAAAATGTTGCTCTTGACGCGCATCAGTCACATAAATTAATCGATTGCCATGATAATGATTCATTCGATACTTCGCTGCTGCTAAATCCGTGGTGGAATATAAATAACCCCCATCAGTCTTTCGAATTATCATTGGCAATGGATTTTTATCTCTATCAACAAAGCCATCAAGATAAATCACTAAAGCCCCTTCACTCTCCACTGCAATTCCTGCGCTGATTAATTCAGCCACAATGTCGTCTAACATCGGATTGTAAAAACTCTCACCACAATCATCTTCCCGTGTGAGTAATACTTCTAAACGTTGATAAATTTTCTCAAAATATTGACGGCTAATATCGACTAAATGCTGCCACATTCTCAATGTATCTTGATCACCACGTTGCAATTTCACTACACGTTCACGTGCGCGCGTTGCAAATTCTTCACTGGCATCAAAAGCGATTTTGGCTTGTTGATACAGTGCCGTTAAATCGCTCATCACTTTTAATTCATCACTAAATAGTCGATGTTCCACCATGTATTCAATCAACATTCCAAATTGAGTACCCCAATCGCCTAAGTGACTTTGTCGTACAACCCTGTATCCTGCAAAAGTGAGGATACGAGCAATGGAATCGCCGATAACTGTTGATCGCAAATGTCCTACATGCATCTCTTTAGCCACATTGGCACTACCATAATCGATCACAACGGTTTTATTTTGATGTTTCGCGAAATCTTCAAAATGCCCTGGATTGTAAGCGACGAGTTGCTGAAGTACATAATCTTTGCTCAGGGTGATATTGATAAATCCTGGACCCGCACTTTCCAACTTTTCAAAGAGAGGCTGATCAGAGTCTTGTTCATTCAGCACCCGTTTTATCACTTCATCGGCCATTGCCTTGGGATTTTCTCCTCGCTCTTTAGCAAATCCCATCACAAAATTACCTTGATAATCGCCAAATTCAGGACGACTTGCACGTTGAATACTCGATTCTTTGATCAGATGGCCTTGACCCAACAAGTCGTTTATTGCTTTTTGAAATATGTTTAACAAATCTTTT
>JAKORL010000164.1 GCA_029777855.1 Pseudomonadota bacterium | reverse complement strand
GGTCAAGTCTTAACTTATTGACTAATTGAATAATTAGTCAATAAGTTAAGACTTGACCCCATCAACCAAGACTTGACCCCTTCTTTTAAAACTTACCGTTCGTAGGATAGCAAATGATGATGGGTATTAGGTTCTTCGCCAAAAGCCACTTGAATATTATGGACAGCGGTTGTTACAGCAGAGATTCCTGAACTTAAAATGAAACCGAATAAGGCGAAAACGATTAAACTGGTAAATACTCTGCTCATAACTTGATCCTCCTTGATACGTTGAGCAACAACATTTTTCTCACTTATGAGAGACTCCCTGTCCCATCTATAAGTAAGTGAACACACTGAACTTTCAGTGTAGTAGAGATCTGGGAAATTGCAAATGTGAGGGAAGGGGTCAAGTCTGAACAAATAGACAAATTTTCATCTTAGTTATTTATCTATTTGTTCAGACTTGACCCCTTCCGTGCTTTAATTAATCAAACGCAATATATCATTATAAGAAGCAGCCAGCGTTAGCAGTAAGAGAATCAAGAACCCGATCCGCATCGTGAATATCTCTACAGCCATCGACAGTGGTCGCCGAATGATAAATTCCACTAGGAAATATAAAATATGCCCGCCGTCTAAACCAGGTATGGGAAGCACATTAATAAATGCCAACATAACACTCATAAGCGCTAGAAAATTCACAAACGCAATTAATCCCGCTTTAAATGCGCGGTCTGCAGTTCCAAATATCGTAATTGGCCCACCTAAAGTTTTTAGTGAAATTTCTCCCATCACCAATTTTTTAAGGACAATAAAATTAAAATTGAAAAATCGAATCGTCTCATTAACAGCAGGAATTACAGCATAAACTGGATTATATTGTTTTAAAAATTTCATGGCGATAGGATAATCTGTAGGGTAAACCGAAACTCCAATCACGCCCACATTTTTAAAACCACGAAGTGTAAATGATTTATCTATAGTTAAAGTCGATGCGATTGGAATTCCATCTCGAATTAGAATCATTTTAAATGTTTTTCCTGGATTAGGTTGAATTGTTTTAACTAAATCAGCCCAATCTTTAACAGGAGAACCATTAATAGAAAAAAATCGATCATCCGCTTTTACCCCCGCTTTGTCGGCAGCACTTCCTTTCATTACAGTTTTGACGACCGCTGGCAAAGCTGGATGAAATGGTTCTAAACCTAAACTTTTTAAAGGATCCGGCGTTAAGGGGTCTGTCTTCCACTGAGAAACATCAATTTTATATTTATTCACTCGTCCCATTGACGAAGTTGTTTCGATCGAAAGCTCACCCTCACCACCTATCCGACTCACAGCCGTTAACACAATATCTTCCCAATCTGTCACTGATTTACCATCAATCCGACTAATCAAATCCCCTTCTTGGATCTCAGCCTGAGCCGCTAAACTGTTTGGAATTACTTTTCCGATGATCGGCTTGACAGTTTCCACTCCCACACTGAACATGATCCAATAAATAAAAACTGCAAAAATAAGATTAGTCAGCGGTCCCGCCGCGACTACAGCTGTCCGCACCCACAACGGCTTACGGTTGAAAGCATAGGGTTTATCTTCTTCAGCAACAGGCGCATTACGTTCATCCAACAAATTCACATATCCACCCAATGGAATCATCGCAATAACATATTCGACCCCACTTTTCTTAGATTTACGCTTCCAAAGGGCCTTACCAAATCCAATAGAATAGCGCAAAACCTTAATCCCCAGGGCTCTGGCAACTACCATATGACCTGCCTCATGAATAGAAACAAGCACTAAAACAGTGACTAGAAAAGCAAAAATCTGAGTTGCGGTATCCATTATTTTTCACTCCACAAAAAAAATCAGTCTACCACACAGATTAACCTTGATTCCAATATTCGGTATCACATGCTATTCTTTAAATATTATTTGATTATGTGGAGTAGATGATGACCGTCAGAACACGATTTGCCCCAAGCCCAACTGGATTCTTACACATCGGTGGAGCACGTACAGCTTTATATTCTTGGCTTTACGCGAGACGTCATCATGGTAGTTTTATATTACGTATCGAAGACACAGACCTTGAACGCTCTACACCTGAAGCCGTGCAAGCCATTCTAGAAGGACTATCCTGGCTGGGAATAGACCATGATGAAGGTCCTTTTTATCAGACAAAGCGACTAGACCGCTACCGTGCTGTCATTGATCAATTACTCGAACAAGGCGATGCTTATCGCTGTTATTGCGCAAAAGAACGTTTGGAGAAATTACGCGCAGATCAAACAGAAAATAATATCAAACCACGTTATGACGGACGTTGTAGAGAAGGTGGCCACCAAAAAGATGCTCAAGCACCTTTTGTGATCCGTTTTAGAAATCCTCACGAAGGTTTAGTGGAATTTGATGATTTAGTTCGTGGAAAAATTAGCACACAAAATTCTGAACTTGATGACCTTGTGATCATGCGTAGTGATGGCATGCCCACCTACAATTTATCAGTAGTTGTTGATGATTGGGACATGCAAATTACTCATGTGATTCGTGGCGATGATCACATCAACAACACACCGAGACAAATTAATATTTTAAACGCTTTAGATGCACCCCTCCCAAAATATGCTCACATTCCAATGATTTTAGGAGAAGATGGAAAACGTTTATCGAAACGCTTAGGTGCCGCTAGTGTGTTAAATTATCGTGAAGAAGGATATCTACCCGAAGCTCTCTTAAACTATTTTGTTCGACTGGGTTGGTCTAATGGCGATCAAGAAATTTTTTCAATCAAAGAAATGACTGATTATTTCGATATGGCACACATTAGCAAATCTCCCGCTGCAATTAATCCACAAAAATTACAATGGCTCAATCAACATTACTTGAAAACGCTCAATCCAGAAAAAATTATTGATTTACTGAAGCATCAATTCGAGTTAATAGGAATTAATAATATTGATAAATCTATTCTTGCCGAATTAATTTCCGCGCAATCCGAACGATGCAAAACCTTGAAAGAAATGGTAGAAAAAAGTCAGTTTATATTCAAAGATTTTGAAGAATATGATGCTGATGCTGCGGCAAAAAATTTCGCTCATGAATCAATAGTTGTTTTACAGTCCCTCTATAATAGTTTTGAAACATTAGAAAATTGGACTAAAGAAGCTCTGCATCAAATTGTTCTTGATTACGCTGAGCACAATAATGTAAAGCTGGGTAAAGTGGCTCAACCATTACGTGTAGCATTGAGTGGGTGTAGTGTTTCCCCCCCCATCGATATGACATTGCACATGATGGGAAAGGAAAAGGTATTAAATCGCATAAAACGCGCAATACAATATATTGAAGCCAGATAGAGTATAAGTTAATGACAAGCCTGACCATCTGGCTATAGTCAGTTTACCCTTCGCTTTTATTTTTTCACCCTGTTATTCACGAACGTCAACAGCACACGATTAATTACGATGTAATATTAATGATTGCCAATACAATAATTATATGATATTAACTAATGTTTCCTGTTATCATTATGCAATAATAAGGAACATGATGAGCGTAGAGCACTCTGATTATTTAAAAGTTGTAAATTGGGCCGAGATAGATAGTGAAATTAAGCATGCCTTACCACATCTTCACGAAATTATATCAGCATTATCCCCAGGTAATGCATTAAGACTTGTTAGAGCCCGTTATCCTTTTGGTACTAAAATTTTCCACCGAGGCACACTCTATTTACCGAATGGTCCAAATTCTAGCGTACCTTTCAATCATCGCACACTCCCCTCTGACGTTACAGAATTACTAAACTACTCTTGTTTACCTCTAGGCATAAACCTCAATAAATGTGTTGAAGCCTATAAAGATCTTGGAACAGCCATACACCCCTTTGTTGTCTTAGAACCTGAATTAACAATTGGAACATGGGAATATCTTGCTGGTAACGATAACGGCTATAAATCAAATGCTACAACCTCCAACATTTCGCTTTCTGCTGGTGCAAGAAGTATATTCATGCTACCTAAAATTACAGATAGCGCTTCTCATAAACGACTGAAAAAAACCTTTTCCATTAAATCACTTCCACCGAAATCTTATTACGATCATGCGCAATTATTTGGTGATTTGATCAATGGAAAAGATTCAATAAACAACTGGTTTTGTGATGTTATTTATTTCACCCAAGATTGGTACGATAAACTTTTCACTGATTTACAATGGTCCACTTTGAATTCATATATAATTCAACGAAGTTGGTTACAGTCGAAAGCGGGTCGACTAACTCCTTTAATGGATAGCATCTGGTTTGAATTTTTTCAAACCGTTATCAATTCAGGAAGAAAAATTAATATATATTTGCTTGATACCGTACAGAGAATTTTCTATATCGCCCTAGGTGTATTGCCCGCTATGAAACCGAATTCTACTGATAGCCGACTTGCACCCATAGAATGCATTCAACAAATCTATATTGAAGATTACAAATTAAAAAAATATTACCCTACTGTAATGACACCATCATTATTTGATATTCGATCACCAGATTCAAAACCCGTATATTATTCATTGCAATGCCCTACAGTGATCAGTGAAGCTTTTTACAATCCCTATAGCGTTATGGACGACTTAGTGGAATTAAAAGAGCTGATCCGATTATTTTCTAAAGTACTAGAGAAAGTAGATCTTGTGATCGATGGCGTATCCGTTTCAGAACTTTCTAAATTAATTAAAGCAGAATATTTTCACACTGAAACCTATAGCACACACGAAATAATGCCTACTACATCAATGGCAGATGGTGATCCTGCACTTATTCAGTTTGATGGTCATCCGATTCAAGATAGACATTTCTCTGATAAAAGCCACTTTGTCAAAGGCTGCGTGCGCATTAGTAAAAATACCGCCAAGTAAACGCCCATATTTTGCCAATCTCGAGTGAAAAATGGAATTAAAAATGCTCATGGACACGAGTACACTGCGCTTTTTAATTCCATTTTTGACCCAACCTTGGCTAAAATCTGAGCGTTTATATCTCAGCTGAAGAGCATTAGCCTTTTTCCTCATCCTGCACAAAGCGATGCAACATCCGAGGATGATAATCATAACGTCTTAAATGATCGGGGTGTAATTCATGGCTACGGTATTTATAATAGTTTCTTCCCCACGCATCCCCTCGTTCGGAATTGACATCAACTAATCTTGCTGGGGGAGGACCGCACGAAGTCACTTCATAACTTTCGCAGCATCCCATTAAACTGCTAAACAGGATAAGAACAGGCAACCACCTGGCTTGCAACATAAAACACTCCTTTGTTCATCTGATCGAGCACAGTATAGCAGGGTAAAGATGGGTTGACCATCACTCCCCTAGACTATTAGAATGCAGGTCCTGATGAAGATTCGGGGCTATAGCTCAGCTGGGAGAGCGCTTGCATGGCATGCAAGAGGTCGGCGGTTCGATCCCGCCTAGCTCCACCAACAATTCCTTTAGATTTTCAAACCAATTCCTTGCTATTGCTAACTCGTTTTGTTAACATTTTCGACTTTGCATAGACGTCCCCATCGTCTAGAGGCCTAGGACACCGCCCTTTCACGGCGATAACAGGGGTTCGAATCCCCTTGGGGACGCCATCAACGTCTTTTCACTTCTACAATATTCGGTAACTGTTCTATTCTTCCTATCACTTTCGTCAGTGGTGAAGTTGAAGATAACTCAATTGTTAATTGAATCATCATCAGATGATTCTTTTTATCAACCTGGCTGGTTAATGAGTGTAATGGAATTTTTTCGTTGGCTAAATATCCTGTAATATTGCCTAATACATCAGGATTATTATTCGCCATAATACTCAAATCGATAGAATATTGAACTTGAGCATTCTCACCCCAATCAACATCGATTAAACGATCTGGATTTAATGTATTTTTGTCGCTTATATTTTGACAATCCCGACGATGAATTGATACGCCATGTCCCAAAGTAACATAACCAGTAATTAAATCACCTGGAACAGGTTTACAACATCGTGCATAATGCGTTAGTAAATTACTAACACCAGAAATTTTTATTGCTGAATGTGTCAGTGCCTTTTTAATAGGACGTTTTTTCTCAGTAACGGGCCCCGCCGGTGCGTTTATTTCTTCACCATGACGTTCAGCCAAAATTGCACCAATTACTGCATTGATACTGACGTCTCCGTAACCCAGGGCAGAAAATAAATCATCTTTAGTATGAAAATGTAATTTTTCAACTACAGTCTGAGTTAAATGCAATTTTTCTTTTCCACGACGAGCTTCTTTATCAAATAATTCTGCGCCAACGATTTTATTTTTGTCGTACTCCTGAATTCTAAACCACTGATGCACTTTTGCTTTAGCTCGAGGCGTCATTAAATAGCCTCTTTGTGCACTCAGCCAATCTCGACTCGGATGAGGTTCCTTACCGGTTAAGACTTCGACCTTATCACCCATTTGTAATTGGTAATTTAAAGGCACCATTATATCATTGACTTTAGCACCGCGACATCTATGCCCTAGATCAGTATGAATATTATAAGCAAAATCGAGCGGCGTTGAACCTTTAGGAAAATCTAATACATCTCCGTTAGGAGTAAAAACATACACCCGATCATCAAAGATATGAGAATAAGCTTCTTTTTCTTGCTCGCCACTCTTTACAATTTCTTTTTGCCAATCGATCAAATTACGGAGCCATGCAATTTTAGCTTCATAACCGGCTTTAGGATTTATTCCACCTTCTTTATACATCCAGTGTGCAGCAACGCCTAATTCTGATTCTTGATGCATCGCGTGAGTTCGAATTTGAATTTCAACATTACGTGCACCAGGTCCAATTATTGCAGTATGAATTGATCGATACCCATTTGGCTTAGGTTTAGCAATATAATCATCAAACTCTTTTTTAACATGATGCCATTTCGCATGGACAATACTTAAAATTTTATAACAATCTTCTATTGTAGGCACTAATATACGTAGAGCTGTAACATCATAAATTTCTTCCAACGGGACTTTTTTTCTTTCCATTTTTTTTGCGATGCTATAAATATGTTTTGATCGACCCGTTATTTCATAATGTGTAATTCCTTCAACTTTCAAAGCTGTTTCTATCTCGGATCGCACTTCCTGAACAAAACTTTCTCGCTCTTCCTGGCGCATTTCCAATGAATCTGCAATATCTTTATAACGTTCGGGCTCTAAATATCGAAATGCGAAATCTTCTAATTGCCATTTTATCTGCCCTATACCCAATCGATTCGCCAAAGGAGCATAAATATCCATTGTCTCTCGCGCAACACGTTTACGTTCACGGTCGCCCAAAATAGCAACATGACGAAGCACAGCCAAACGTTCAACTAATTTAATCAGAACAACACGAACATCATCGACCATTGCGAGCAACATTTTTCGCAAATTATCGATACTGCTAGTAAATAATGCACTTTGCATCAAACGACCATGCGATATATGAATCGCATCCATCTGTTCTGTACCTTTGATGAGCTTGCGTACGCCAATTCCAAATTGCTCTTCAACATCCTCTAAGCTGACATGAGCATAATGAACTACGGCAAATAATAATCCTGCAATAATGGATTCATCATCAAGCTCGAGTTCCGCTAAACTTTCTGCCATCACTAACCCATGAAGAAAACAGGATTCACCATGAGGTGTTGCTTGGGAAGCTCCTGTAATTTGAGCCAAGCTAGCTGCTTGTTGAATAGAACGAATGTCACGCCCTTTGCGTAAAATTGCGAGTCGATCGAGCCAGTCGGCAAGATCTGTATTGCCATCTTTAGAACTTTTAAGTGGGTTTCGATTTTCCATAAATGAATAACGCCATTGCCTCTACATGGTTTGTATGCGGGAACATATCCATCACTCCAGCACTGTGGCAAGTATACCCTAATTCAGATAATTTAGCTGCATCTCGAGCCAACGTCGCTGGGTTACATGAGACATAAACAATGCGACTGGGTTGCCACTGCACAACCCCTGGAATGATATCTATTGCACCCGTGCGAGGTGGATCCAATAACACTTTGTCATAGCGCTGATAATACCAATCTAAATGCGAACTACCTCGACTTAAATCGGCCGCAAAAAATTCTGCATTATTAATATTATTTAGCGTCGCATTTTCACGGGCTCTAGAAACCGAAGTCTCTGAACCCTCAACACCAACAACCGTTTTACAATGTCGGGCCATAGGCAGAGTAAAATTGCCTATGCCACAAAATAAATCCAGAGCAGAATCATTTGATTTTAATTCTAATAAACTCAAAGCCTGCTTCACAATTTGTTGATTCATTGACGTATTGATTTGAGTAAAATCGACAGGATGAAATTGCATTTGTAAATTATATTCTGGCAACTGATAGGATAAACGCTCCGCCCCATTAAATGGCCACAATCGTTGTATTGATGAATAGCCTTCTGATTGTAGATAAATATGCCATTTTTTTAGCCGTCCAAATTCTATTAATTTATTTTTATCTTCATCTCTTAATGGAACCATATGTCTAAAAATTAATGCGACCGTTTCGTCTGAAACGGCAACTTCAACTTGAGGTATTTGACTATAACAATCTAAACTTTGGATTATATCTTTTAACAACTCGAGCTGATGCCCTACCTCAGGATGTAACACTTCGCATTGTGTTATCTCTGCCAAATATCGAGGATCTTTTTCGCGAAAACCAACCAGCAACTTTTCTTTTTTAATGACGTATTTCACGCCTAATCGGGCTTTACTACGATATCCCCAAACAGGGCCTACTAAAGGAGGCAAAATCACAGAAGGCTCTAACTTACCAATACGAGCTAACAAATCGAGTAATGCATGTTGTTTATGTTGAATTTGAGCTTCAGGTGCCATGTGTTGTAGAGAACACCCACCGCAAACACCATAGTGTTTACATAAAGGCTCAAGGCGATCGGATGAAGGTTTTAGTATCTGAACAACCTCCGCTTCATCATACTGACGATGACGCTTGGTGATTCGAAATTCAACCTCCTCACCGAGCAAAGCACCATGAATAAATATTGCTTTCCCATCGAGATGAGCAATACCTCGTCCTTCGTGACTCAAAGCAGAAATAGTTGTTCGGTGTAGAGTATTCATACGAAGATACTACCACCTGAATACTCTACAAACAATCTACCTTATCTAAATTGGCGTGAAGGTAATTCAACTGCAGATGATGGTGACGACGTGGCTTTAGGGGTACAATGGTAAGAAAATAAAAATCCAAATAAGGACCATGCAGTCGCCTGAGATTTAACAACAGTCGTAATGGTACGAGCATCCTCAGTCATTTTGACTGATTCCAGCATATTATTGGCTAATACCATTTTTCCAGACTCATCAGATGGTCTTTTTGCATTTTCAATTTGAGGATTCTTTGGCAAATATTTCTCTGATAATTTCATATCGGCCAATCGATCACGCATGTCTATTTGTGCCAACATGGCATCGTAATTTTTCATTCGAGCTTCACGACGATCATTAATCACAGAACTGATGTAATAAGTCGCGCATAATACTGCAGCCATTCCAATCCCAACATAGAGAAATGCAGGGCCCATGATGAAGGCCATCGGAAATCCCAGCCCTACTGCTATGGGAGCTGTAATTCCAAACCCGTAACCAACAAGCGATCTAAATCTTTCTTTTAATGATGTCGATTTCTTATTAAATGTGGGGTTGTAGTGAACGAGACCGCCATCATTTTTATCACTCATAAAATTCCTTAAATTCTTCACCAAGTTCAAAGCCTCTGTTTTCTGATACCCAACATGATTCTCGTGCTTTTCATAAACTAATTTACTCGCTAAATATCCGTAGAAAGCATCGTCATTTTCTGCATCTGAAATTTTTGCACCAATGAATTTTTCAATCATATGAAAATCTTTCTTTCTACTATGTAAATCTTTATTTTTTAACATCAGGTCAATATGCTCTTTCAGCAACTCGGATTTCGATAATTTAACAATGCCCCTTAACGTTTCACTGGATTGGGCACGCATTCTTTGAATCGTTAAATTATTATTCACCTGATGAATTCTTTCTTTTTCCACGTGATAATCATAATAGGAGTTAACAATCAATTTCGACAATGCAAATAGTCCTGATAAACCTGCTGCAACGACGGGTGCTATTATCGCTGAAAATCCAACCAATCCGGCACCACCAATTAATCCAGTGACTACTGTCGCCCCCATGAGAACTGCCCACCAGCCAGAAACTGTAGCATTAGACAGCGTAAATGGCATATCAATCAACAACCTCCATGTAAAGGAGGCTCCTTCATTTTCTGAAATAGTCTTCATAGAGTCAGAATCATTAATCAGATCTTTTGAAACGATATCCACAGCATTTTGGTTTTCACCCAAAATCTCTGCTGCGTTACTTTCTATTGCACCGCTCAAAGAAGAAGATAACTTCTCGATTGCCAAATTTTGCTTATATCGAACCTTTTCTTGATTTAATTTCCGTGCGATCTTTTGGTGACGTTTTGCTTTTTTTTCTTGATACATTGTTAAAAAAGCATATCCAAGACCTACACCTATTGCAGCCACAAAAACCGCTGGCAAAGTCGCCGCAAATCCTAATCCCGCGAAAAAGGGGATAGCAGCAACAAATCCACTCACCACAATGACAATACTGATTCCAGTAAAATTTGCCATAATGAAATTACCGATTAACTTCAACACTCTACCCGTAAAACGGGTATCTTTATCTGCAATCGGTGTTACTTTAACTTTGGATCTTAATCCTGCAGCAATTTTCATTTTTAAGGCATCTTTATTATCTACGCTAGGATTCTCTACAAAATCTTCCCAAGCTTTAAAATCTTCAGGCGTAGCTTTATTCCCAAGAGCCTTACGAAATACGACATACAATTGTTCTAGCTCTAATTCTGAAATAGGACCATTCTGCATTTTTTCAAACGCATAATCTAATTGTGACACATTAAAATCAGCCCATTTATCTTTCTTTTTCGATTCAAAATTATTATTACTGTTTTTATCTTGTATTTTACTTAAATAAGCCAGCATCGCTCCATGACGTTGAATAACCTTAGATATCTTCTTCTTTTCGGCTTCAATTTGATCATTTTCAGACATTCTTTCATCGATGATACTAATGATCGCCCCCAATAATCGCCAGCCTAAAATAGCAGCAACTATCGCAGTATGACCTTTCAAATAATCTGAAGTAGCGGTATCAGGTGTGGTTTCACACTTCACAATAAAACTGGCTAAGGAACTCACTAACGTAAAATTATCGTAACCATTAACTAGCTCAAAACCCAGTGTTGAGAGAATTTCTTTAACATCGTTTTGGGAATCCACTTGATCAAGAACATTTCCGAATTGGACTGCAGCAACACCAGCATTAGCCGAACCCAATGCCTTGGCATTGTTCTCACCCACGTCTAAAGTTATTTTTTCGCTACAACTCTTCATCAACGCACCTCTCGCTACTGTTCCATATACCTCTATCATTTGAGCATCCTTCCCAAACGCCATTCCTCTTACTAATAGTAGAAATGATAACAAACCAAGCTTAAGGTCACATTAACAAAGGGTAATTTACGGCTGTAAATTGATGAATACGTATAATTACTGAGGTAGCGATGGGATTGCGGGGGATTGATCGACTTGACAAGCTTTAACTAGAGCATCTCAAAAACCGACTCAAAGGCCAGAAACATTGAAATATGCGCATATCTGGCCAAAAAATGCGTTATTAAATGGCCAGAAGATATATTGAGATAGGGTTTCAGGCCTTTGAGTGATGAGCAGACCAAAAATAGAACACAATGCAAGACACCCTCTATTTTTGACAAATTAAAGCAATACAAGGATTTGATTCGGTATCAATTACCTCAGATTTGCCCGGCTATGCAATATTCAGGCTAAGAATGATCTTATGAATAATGGCTGCCAGGATGGCTGTAGCGGGGATAGTAACTACCCAAGCGATCACGATTTGGCGGGCAACTCCCCAGCGAACTGCCGATAGGCGCTGGAGAGCCCCTACGCCGATGATAGCGCCGGTGATAGTGTGGGTTGTCGATACTGGTATACCGAGCCCTGTGGCCAACATTAAGGTCATGGAACCGCTTAATTCGGCAGCAGAGCCCCCCACAGGATTGAGCTTGGTGATCTTCATTCCCATGGTTTTGACGATTCTAAATCCCCCAAATAGGGTTCCTAAGGCCATTGCAGAATAACAACTAATCACAACCCACAGGGGGATGTGAAAACTGGGCCCTATCAAATTACCAGTGAAAAGCAGGAGTGCAATAATACCCATCGATTTTTGAGCGTCGTTCCCACCGTGACCGACGCTTAACAAAGCGGAAGTTACAAGCTGGATTCGTCTAAAAATACTATCGACTCGCTGTGGTGATTTATGAAAAAATACTCGTGTTGAAATAAACATAAAGATGGTACCTAAAATCAGCCCTAATATAGGTGACAAGAAAATAGACACCACCGTTTTGATGATTCCCGACCAAACCAATTTACCAAATCCTGCTTTTACTACTGCAGCGCCAATCATAGCCCCGATTAAAGCATGTGAAGAACTGGACGGAATTCCATAATACCAGGTGAGCAAATTCCAAATAATAGCTGAGATTAATGTTGCTAAAATAAATACGGTGTTTACGACTTCAACCGAAACAATTCCCGTTCCGATGGTTGCAGCAACATGCAACCCAAAAATAAAAAATGCTACAAAATTAAATGACGCAGACCAAATAACAGCTTGTAATGGCCTTAACACGCGCGTAGAAACAACCGTTGCAATTGCATTTGCCGCATCGTGAAAACCATTCAAAAAGTCGAAAAATAAAGTAATGGCGATCGTTGCGTAAATTAATATAAGCATTGAATTCATTTAGCTATATTCCAAAATAATACCTTCAGCAATATACGCAATCATTTGGTAGCGATCCGTAATAGATTCCAAAAGTCCATACACTTCTTTCAATTTCAAAACGGTTTTAAAATCATCTTGCGTATCATACAATTCTGAAATACCTGCAATAAGCAAATGATCAGCATGCGACTCATGTTCTTTTATTTCTCTGCATAAAGTTAAAATTTCAGTGTGATGTTTTAAATTCGAGAGCATTCTCAACACTTTCACCACCAGTTTTGCTGCATCGCGACACACTATCACCAATTCTTTCATAATATCGGGGAAGACATGCAGATGATAATGGCTACAACGTTGTGCCGTTAGATTAATGGTATTCACTGCATCGTATATTTCATTGTTCAAACTGTGTATATCATGCCTGTCGAATGGAGTAATGAATGTCATATGGGCCTGAGTAAATAGGCTTCGAGCTTGAGCTTTGGCCTCCTCCTTGGCATTGGTGATTGCCATAATCGCCTTTTCATCGAACTTATCATCATTCACTGCTTTAAGAAATGTCTCCGACATTTCTAACAGCAAATCGCCGAGGGCATTAAATCCTTCAAAAAAGATCTTCTGCTGAGGTAATAACTTTTTAAGCATCGCAATCAAGTCTCCCGGAAAATCGGTAAATGGGTTAGATTGTATCAAACTTCAAAGGGGTACTTCTAGAACTTATAGTGGGTTCGGTGCAGACAAACATCCTAGAGTATCAATCCCAACTTGGTTAAACGCATTCCTAACGTCCCCGGTATTGTAAGCCAAGTCAGAGGCCGCAAGCAATGTATAACACGCAGCCTGTTGAAAATCTGTGTATTCATTCCAATAGCCATCACGATTGCATTTCAACATCAGGTTAAACGCTTTCTTGATATCCCACCCCGGCGTGTTAGACAAGATATAAAAGAATCGGTTGTATACCCCACTGCCATGATGAACAAGAAAATTGTTACGATCATCATCATCTTCAATCTCAGTCGATGCAAACTCTGCGATATTTTGATAATTGATCACACAATTTGAAACCGGTAAATAACATTCTGCAGAAACTCTATCACGAGCTGGCCGATCAAAATACCTCATGGCAAGATTAGAATTTGGACTTCTGATAATAGTACCGCCTATTGTCCAGACCATTTGATTTGTATGGTAATTTGCCTCATACAATGCGGGATATGTTTCACGTAAATAAGCATTTGACACTGCCCCTGCCATGTCGGAGAAAGCTTCATTCAAAGCACCCGATTCCTCAGAATATTGAAGATTAGAATGAGCCGATGTAAAACCATGACTCATCTCGTGCCCAGTAATATCGAGAGCAACAAAAGGGTAGAAACCCAATCGGCCACGGTCTGTATTCTGAGCACTAACCACTGAGCCATCGCCAAAATTCATGGTTGCCGAAACAGGATCCCAAAACGCATTTTCATAAGGTTGAGACTTTTTTTTGGCATAATGCACTCTCAATACAATTTTTGGAAGATCCAGCACAGCCGTTTGATACCAATCTTTATAAACAGTTTGTACGATATGTCCAAAAAAATAAGCGTCGTCGGCGGGAGAAAAAG
The DNA here is from genome assembly GCA_029777855.1 of Pseudomonadota bacterium. Classification (GTDB taxonomy): domain Bacteria; phylum Pseudomonadota; class Gammaproteobacteria; order JAIEPX01; family JAIEPX01; genus JAIEPX01. The sequence goes on along the minus strand of JAKORL010000164.1, from coordinate 56 downwards.
CCCCATAAAAAATGTTGGTATCTCTTTTTTCACTGTTACATTTATAAGAAAAGGGT